>CAYOVQ010000024.1:0-12787 GCA_964407485.1 uncultured Ruminococcus sp. | reverse complement strand
CGTCAATAATGATTACGTGCCAGCCAAATGCCTCAAACTTTTTATCAACGGGTTTAGCCGAGTTCACCTCATCAATAGTACCGTCAATCTGCAGATTGTTAAGGTCGATAAAGGCCGTAAGATTAGAAAGTCCTTTGTTAGCCGCAAACATTGCAGCCTCCCAAACCTGACCCTCTTCGATTTCACCGTCTCCTAAAATCGTATAAACGTTATAGTTATCACCGAAATGCTTTGAAGAAAGCGCCATACCGACTGCGGTAGAAATACCCTGACCGAGAGAGCCTGTTGACATATCAACACCTGGGATATTTTTCATATCGGGGTGTCCCTGAAGACGAGAGCCTATCTGACGAAGAGTTAAAAGCTCGTCGGGTGAAAAATAACCGCGTTCGGCAAGAGTTGCGTAAAGCGCAGGAGCCGCGTGACCTTTAGAAAGAACAAATCTGTCACGTTTTTCGTCCTTGGGATTCTTGGGATCAATATTCATCTCTTTAAAATAAAGATATGTAAGTATCTCTGCTATAGAAAGCGAACCACCTGGGTGACCTGCCTTTGCCGCATGAACACCCTCGATAACACCGATGCGCACCTTGCAGGCAATTTTCTCTAATTGTTTTTTGCTAATTGCATCCATTTTTTACTTTCCTTTCGGTAAGATATTCTATAAAATCGGCGACTGCGCCGTTTTGTACTGAACCGACCACCGTGGTAGCGACCGCCTTTACCTCGTCGGGAGAGTCTATAAGCGCGGCGCCTATATCGGCGGTTTTTATCATCTCAAGGTCGTTATAGTAGTCACCTATCGCATAACAGCAACCTTGTTTAATGTTTAACTTTTCGCAAAGTATTTTAAGCGTTGTAGCCTTTGAAATATTTTTAGGCACATGTTCAAAATAGTATCTGCGTCTGCCGTCGATTATGGCAGTAGTGTCTACAAACTGCGAGTTGTGTTTGCAACTCGCAATTATTTTTTTTACCTTTTCAGCCTCATCGTTATCGGTAAAAAGGTATAATACCTTGTTCCAATTATAACCCAAAGCGGCTTCATAATCAAGCGGTAAAGCATCAAGATTTTCATATTTTTCGTGGTCGATGGTTTCCTGATTAGAATTCACAACCAAAACCTGTTTACCGCTGTGAATTTCAATACCAACAGTTTTACAGCCGTCTATCACCTTTTTTACTATATATCGGTCTTCGTTTGGTACAAACTGTTCGTAAAGCGCTGTGTCACTGTTAAAATCATATATCATACTGCCGTTAGCAACAATAGACGGAGACAAATTTTTAAGCCTTGCAGTAACGCTTGATACAGCACCTGCAGTTCTGCCCGTAGCAAGTGAAAACACACCGCCCTCTCGCACAAAAAAATCTATTGCATCTATATTTCGTTGCGGCAGATAATCACTTATAAGCAGTGTGCCGTCTATGTCGCTTGCAAGCAAGCAACCGTCAAATAAACCCATATTATCCTCTGCACTCATTTAAAAATTTAGTAAAATATTCGGGCAATTCACTTGTAAACTCCATGTATTCACGGGTTGTGGGGTGAATAAACCCTATTTTTCGGGCGTGCAGGCACTGACCGCCCAGTTTTGTTATAACCTTATGCGGTCCGTAAACATCATCGCCTGCAACCGCATGACCAAGGGATGCCATATGCACCCTTATCTGATGCGTTCTGCCCGTTTCAAGCCGCAGTCTTACGTAAGTAAAACCGTTAAGTCTTTCTAAAACGGTATAGTGCGTAACCGCCTCTTTGCCGCCCTCGACTATAGACATCTGCTTGCGTTTTACAGGATGACGGGCTATCGGCGCATTGACCGTACCGCTGTCATTTTTCAGATTGCCGTAAACTACGGCTTCATACTCACGAGTAAGTGAATGTTCTTTAATCTGCTCTGACAAAAACAAATGCGCGTTATCGTTTTTTGCAACAAGCAAAAGACCGCTTGTGTTTTTATCTATACGGTGCAGAATACCAGGTCGCATAATGCCGTTAATGCCCGACAAACTGTCGCCGCAGTGGTAAAGGATTGCATTTACAAGTGTGCCGCTGTAGTTACCTGCAGCGGGATGCACCACCATATTCTTTGGTTTATTCACCACCAGAAGATGCTCATCCTCATACACGATATCAAGCGGTATGTTTTCAGGTTCTGCGGTATATTCTTGCGCGTCGGGGATTGTTATATCGACACAGTCGCCTTTTTTTAATTTGCTGTTTTTTGAAGCCTGTTTGCCGTTTAAGATAACACAACCGTCTTCTATAATTTTGGCGGCATAAGAACGCGTAACGTCTGCTTTTTCTGCTACAAACACATCAAGACGGCGGCTTTCGCCGTCGTCAAAGATACAGTTATATATTTTCATTGTCTTGATTTTCAATACTCTGCGCTACGGAGTCGGCAATCGCACGGCGCTTTTGTTTTTCTTCATCAATAAGACCTTTAAAAAAGTAAAACATCAAAAGTCCCGCGCCAACAACTATTGAACAATCGGCAACATTAAACACGGGGAAATCAATAAACTCAAAGTTTAAAAAATCTATAACGTTACCGCCACGGAAGATGCGGTCAATCATATTGCCGATTCCGCCTGCAAGCACCAAAATAATCGCCCAAAACATAAGTTTATCTTTTACGCCGTATTTTAACAACAATGCTATGCAAACCAGCATTACAACTATGGTTATTGACAGCAACAACCACGTATGACCCTCAAGCATTCCCCATGCGGCACCATCGTTATGAATATAGAGTATCTCTATTATCCCAGGTATAAATTCAAGCGAATCTCTGCCCATTAACAGATTGTTAGCAACATAATAATTAGAAATCCAGTATTTTGTAAACTGGTCGACTGCTAAAACTATAACACCTGTAATCGCCGCTAAAATATACGATATCACCTGATATGCACTCCTAAATTAAATGATTATTAAAACTCTTCGTCAGAATCTTCGTCTGCGTTGAGGTCGAACTCGTCAGCATTTATAACAAAACCTTTTTGTTTTACGGGTTCTGTAACTTCTTCTGTC
This sequence comes from uncultured Ruminococcus sp., assembly GCA_964407485.1. GTDB lineage: Bacteria > Bacillota > Clostridia > Oscillospirales > Acutalibacteraceae > UBA737. The sequence goes on along the minus strand of CAYOVQ010000024.1, from coordinate 9,747 downwards.
TCGGCGGTTTCGGTTTCTTCGGCCTCGGTTTCCGCTGTTGCAATAGGCTGGGGATTTTTTACATACTCCTCAACGCTGGGCACCGTATCAAATGATAAAGACACAGCAGCAGCTATTTCACTTGGGTCACTGGGTACCGCATCGGGAAGACTTGCAAGCAATTCAAGATGCTCTTTATACTTGTTTGTGATTTCAGCCTTAAATGCCGCGATTTCTATCTTCATCTTGTCAAACAGCAATTGCTGACGGTCTATGCAATCTTGTGTTGCAGACTCAACCGCGGTCTGCTTTTGCTCTGCATTGGCAATAATTTTTTCAATATCGCTTTCAAGTGCAGACTTGCGCTCGCCTGCTTTCTTATCAAACGCGCTTGTAAGTTCTTTTTCTTGCGCCGTGATTTTTTCGATGCTTGCTTGAGCAGAAGCAATAATCTCGGCGCTCTTTGATTTTGCCTCTTCAACTATCTGATCGGCAAATTTTTGCGCACTGATAAGAACGTTTTGTATATTACCCTGTGAATTTTTGCAATCCTCAAGTTCGCCCTTTAATTCGTTAATTCTGCTGTTCATCTCACGAAGGGTGCGTTCAAACTGCTCGTAATCGGACTCTACCTTATCAAGAAGAATGTCTACCTCTTCTTTTTTATAGCCGCCCATCGCGGTTGAAAAACGCACATTTCTAATTTCATTTGCACTTAACATATTCCAAATTCCTCCCTATACGTATTTGTTGTATTTCAAAATAATTCTGCCTTTTTTAGAGTGTTCCTCACAAGAGGAAACTTCAAACCTGCCCTTTTGCCTTACCGTAACGGTATCCCCTTGTAACACCGCATAGGTTGACTTTTCTCTGACTATCGAATTTACCGAAACATAGCCGTCTTCGATTTTTTGAGCAGCATCTTTACGTGATAATCCGCACAAAGACGCCACCACACAGTCAAGACGTGTTGATGATACCGTTGTAACAAATTCCTGCTTTTTTGCGGTTTGCGGCAAAGGCTCAACAAAGCCCTCTGTTATCTTAACGCCTACGTTACCGATTTTGCTTATCTGCGAAGAAACAAATTTTGACACATCGGATAATACAAACACCACCGCGCGACCTTGCTCTACAAGAATATCGCCCACGGTTTCACGCGATATTCCAAGCGCCATAAGCGCACCTAAAAAATCACGGTGAGTAAGCGTGTCGCATTCGCGGTATGTAAACGTAAAAGCCGTTATAGGATATATCGGATCATCGCACCAGTCGGGCAAAATACCCAGCACTGTGCGCTCTGCGCCGTTATAACCGCCAAAAAAATTAAATTTGTCTTTAACGCTCAACTGTTTTATTGCCACAGCCGCTTCATTAGGTGTTAAAAAACCTAAAAATTTTGGAACAGCGGTTTTGTAACAAAGATGTATTAAATCTTTTATTCGGGCGGGCAAAAGTTCACTATCCATTAAAAGTATATCTTGCCGTCTTCAAATTCTTCGGGTAAAAGTTCACCCATAACATCAACGCCGCGCGCAACAACAATAAACGTGTTTTTTGCAACTTTGCGAATATTACCGCCGTTAGCATATGCCACACCGCTTAAAAAGTCCACTATTCTACGGCTTGTATCACGTGCGCTCTCTTCAAGATTAAGAACCACGGTTTTACCTTCGTTAAGGTGATCTGCTATAGAAGTAACCTCCTCAAAGTGATCAGGCTTTACAAGAATTACCTGCATTGCGCTGTTACCTTGAGAGTAGTTGATTGTTTTTGATTTTATAAGTTTTGCAGGCGCTTCTTTTCTTGGAGTATAAAGAGGTTCGTCTGCAACTTTTTCACGTTCGCGCGACGTGCGTTCTGCGTTTTCTGCCGCCTCTGTTTCATATTCATCCTCATCGGGTATAACCATAATTTTTTTAAAACTTTCCCAAAGACCCATAAATACACTTCCTTTAATTGAATTATATATTATAATTTCGTCTACCAAAAAGCGCCGTGCCCAGACGCACCATTGTAGCACCCTCGGCAATAGCTGCCTCGTAGTCATCAGACATACCCATAGACAAAACATCCATACTACTATTATCTATTTTTTTATTACCAATGTCAATAAACAGTTTATTCATTTTTGAAAAATAAGGTATATTTTGTTGCGGTTTTTCACAAACGGGCGGTATAGCCATAAGACCTTTGATTTTTATGCCGTCAAAAGTTGATATTTTTTGTACCGCATCATATACTTCTTCGTAAACAAACCCCGACTTACTTTCTTCATTACCTATATTAATTTCAAGTAAAATATTTGCTGTGATACCGTGCTTTACAGCCTGCTTTGAAATTTCTTCTGCCAGACGGTAAGAGTCTACCGAATGGATAAGTTCTACCTTGTCTATTATATCTTTTACTTTGTTAGTTTGTAAATGACCTATAAAATGCTTATGTGCAGGCAGATAATTTTTATATTTAGATAAAAACTCTTGTACTCGGTTTTCACCTATGAATTTTATTCCCGACTGTATGGCGTGATTTATAACGCTTACATCCACTGTTTTAGTGGCTGCAAGCAGTGTTATATCTTCAGTTTTTCTGCCCGATTTTTCTGCCGCACGAGCAATGTTTTCGGTGATTTGTTTAAAGTTTTCATCAAAAATCTCAATCGACGATTTTTCCATCATAGAGTCCCTTCCCTTTTACTACAACATCATCATACAAACGCAAAACCGACTCGTTGCTCACCTGCTGTTCGCAAATAATGTATTCATCTGTGCGATAGAGTACGTTTACACCTACAAATTTAATTATCATACCCGAACGAACAAAAACACCTGTTTTTCCATCTTGAAAACGTAACGCTTTTGTGGGAAGTTTCAGTCCCGAATAGGTGTTGTTTATAATGGTCATTGTACCTTTTCTTATGCTTGCAAGTTCGCTGTTCATCTGCTGACATGAAAAAATCATAATCGCCTTGTCTTCATTATTTGAAGTGTTTATTCTTTCAAGTGTCACATTAAGTTCGGGCGCCGATTTTATTGTGGTTTTTAACGTTAATTTGTCTCCAACCTTATATTTAAGCGAATCACTGATACTAACCTCAGATGCAATGTACCATGTGTATCCCGACACAATTTTACCAACTGCTGTATCTGATGTTTTCTCTGCCGTCAGCGTTTTCAGATATTCAGGCGTGATGCTCTCTATATCATCGCACGAAAGCACATTTTCATAACCGTCTATGCCCGATACAAAATATCCCGACATGTCGGTCGTAATACTGCCTACGGGTTGCGGAAGCGATGCGTTAAGACTATCAAGTTCTGCCTTAAGTTCATCAAGACGCGCAGAAAAATCGGTCTGCTCACCTGTTATCATCTGCCTGCGGCTTATGTTGGTAAGCAGTTCGGCACTGTCGGATTCTGCTGATGAAAACTCGCCTGCGGCGATGTTTCTTATCATTGTGTTAAGCGAACTATTAACCTTTGTGTTAGCAAGAGTAATATCAGCCGCTTCAACATCGTTATAACCCTGCATTTCTTCTATATCGGCAATACGTGATTTTAACTGCTCGATGCGGTTCACTGTAACAGATGCCTCTGCATTGGAATATATGTTTGCGATAACACCGCCACGCGCTACTCGTTCGCCGTCAGAAAGCACAAAATGCAAGGTGCCCGCCGTATTTGTGTTAACAATTATCTCTTCACGAATAACAATTCCGTTTATCTGAAAGCCCTCTACGGCAGTGTGATACTCTGCGCTAACGGTGGTGATAGGTTTATACGTAGCAGAGTACACCTGATGCGCGACAAAAACAACCGCTATAATGCAAAGTATTATTTTTAATGCTTTATGTTCACGCATAGTTTTCCTCTCTTTCTGCTATTTTTATCGCTAAAGACGCGGTGTCTTCGGTTTGGTCTTTATAAATCCAATTTATTCTTGTATCCTTATTAAACCATGTAAGTTGACGTTTGGCATATCTGCGTGTAGAGCGCTTTAAATTTTCTACCGCTTCTTCGAGCGAAATTTCGCCCTTAAAAAATTCAAAAAACTCTTTATGCCCTATTGCCTGAACGGCGCCACCGCCAAGATTTTTATAAAAAGCCGCTTTCGCCTCGTCTAATAGTCCGTTATCAAGCATTATATCAACACGACGGTTTATGCGTTCGTAAAGCAGTTCACGGTCACTATATGTAATGCCAACCATTAAAGTGCTGTACGGTGACTCGTTTTTTACCGATTGTTCGTCATTAAATGTCTTGGTGTTACCCGTGCTTTCATAAATTTCAAAAGCGCGTATTATGCGGCGTTTGTCGTTCTCGTGAAGTTTTGCCGCGGCTTGCGCATCGATTTTACGTAATTTTTCAAGCATAGCCGCGCCGCCTATACGTTCAAACTCATCTGTAATTTGTTGTCTTAAACTAAAATCTGTTTCACCGTCAATAAACTCAACGTTATTAACAAGCGAGTTAATATAAAGTCCTGTTCCGCCTACAATTATCGGCATTTTACCCCTTGCCGCAATTTCGGCAATTTTTTTACGCGCCGCTTTAACATAATCAGCAACGGTAAAGGTTGCGCCGTACGGTAAAAACTCTATCAGATGATGCGCTATGCCCTGCGTTTCTGACTCATCAGGCGCCGCAGACGCGATATGCATATCGCGATATATTTGCATAGAGTCGGCAGAAACAACCTCTCCGTCAAAGCGCTTTGCAAGTTTTATACCAAGTTCGGTTTTACCCGATGCCGTAGGACCTACAACACAAATTATCTTTTGCTTTTTCATTGTATTCTTCCAAAATATTTTTCTATTTCACTGCGCTTAATTTCAAATGCTACAGGTCTGCCGTGAGGGCAATACATAACGTCTTTATCACCTAAAACCTTTACGGCAAGATTTAATTTTTCGGTGTCAGAGGTAATATGACCTGCTTTTATAGCTGCTTTGCAGGATATTGTATGCAGTATATCGTCAATTTTTTCAAGTTCAACACTGCCCTTTTTAGCAAGACTTTCTGCAGCTTCGGTTATTATGCTTTCGGCATCCTCGCCCTTTAACATTGCAGGAATAGCGCGCACCATTACCGACTCGTTGCCAAAATCCTCTACCTCAAAGCCAACGTTTTCAAGCAGTGACAAATTATTCACTACTGCTGTGTATTCATCGCCTATAAGTTTTACCGTTACGGGAATAAGCAACACCTGTGTTTCGACCGTATGTGTGTTTTTTAGGCGGTTAAACAGTATCCTCTCGTGAGCGGCATGCTTATCTATTAAAAATATGCTGTTTGCTTTTTGAACAACTATATAAGTTGAAAAGGCTTCGCCTATAAGTTTTATTTCTTCTTGCGGAACGAATTCTTTTTCTTCAACCGCCGTTTTTGCTGTTTCTTTTGCTAATTGAGAAACCTCATTTTCTTTTGGTTGTTCTTTTTTTAAAGCAGGCTCGTCAACCGCTATCGAAACATCCCTTTTAGCAGGTATGTTAGGTTTAAATTCATCACGCAAAAAGAACGGCGTTTTATCGGCATTAAGACGTACAGGCTCGGCGTTTGGTTTAATGGCGGTTTCATTTTGCGGCACCACCTTATCCTGAACGGGCAGATTTACCGCAGTTTGTCTGTACTCCTCGGTTGTCATATGTAAAAACGTATTGCGTTTAGGCGGTGTTACCGCAATTTCGGGACGTGTATCACCAGAAAGAATAGCATTTTTTACCGCATTATAAACCGCGGTAAACACACGCTTTTCGTCCGAAAAACGCACCTGTGTTTTGGCAGGATGAACATTAACATCCACCGTCTCATACGGTACCGAAACACACAGCACAAACACAGGAAACTTACCCACCATGGCGCTGTTTTTGTATGCCTGTTCACTAGCGGCGGTAACTGTACCCGACTGAACATATCTGCCGTTTAAAAATGTAAACTGATAGGCACGTGATGCACGGCAATACACAGGCTTGCATACAAGACCATTAACGCTCACACCGTCATAGTTTAAATCAACGGGTATTAATGTGTTTGAAATTTCACGACCTAAAACACTGTAAACCGCCGATGACATTTTTCCGTCACCCGAAGTATTAAGTGTCTGTTTTCCGTCGCGAATAAGTTTAAAGGATATTTCGGGGTGCGAAAGCGCCTGACGCTCTACAACAGCGGCAACCGTTGTACCCTCTGAAACATCTTTTTTTAAGAATTTCATACGCGCAGGGGTGTTATAAAACAGGTCGCGGACAATAAGCGTGGTGCCTTCAGGACAGCCAACATCTTCATTTAAAATCTCTTCGCCGCCCTCAATTTTATAGTGGGTACCAAAGTCTTCATCCGCAGTCTTTGTAAAAAGTTCTACTCGCGATACCGCGCTTGTAGCGGCAAGCGCTTCGCCGCGAAAACCAAGCGTAGATATACTGTCAAGATCTACGGCTTTTTCAATTTTGCTTGTAGCGTGACGCAAAAATGCCTTTGGTACATCGTCGCGCGCTATACCACAACCGTTGTCGGTTATGCGGATATACGTAATACCGCCGTGCTGAATTTCTACCGTTATGTGCGTAGCGCCCGCATCTATTGAATTCTCTATAGCCTCTTTTACTATTGAAGCAGGTCTTTCGACAACCTCGCCTGCCGCTATAAGTTCGGCAATAGATTTTGGCAATACATTAATCTTTGGCATTTTTGTTCACCTCTTTAACAATTATTTATATAGATTTAGCCTTGTTTGCTAAATCAAAAAGTATTCCCATTGACTCTATTGGAGTCAATGTATTTACGTCAATCGCCTGCAGTTCACGAAGTATATCGGTAGCGCCCTGCATTTCAAGCGACATCTGGTCGGTGTTTGACTCGACGGTTTTGTATGTTACAATGCCGCTTTCAAGCGTTTGTTTAAGTATCTGTTTTGCGCGCTTGATTACCGAATCAGGTATTCCACCCAATTTTGCAACCTCGATACCGTAACTGTCATCAGCGCCACCAGGCACTATACGGCGCAAAAAGATAATATCATCGCCGCGCTTTTTAACGGCTATATTATAATTTTTTATGCCGTCAAGTTCGTTTTCCATTTCGGTGAGTTCGTGATAATGCGTCGCAAACAAAGTTTTAGCGCCCAAGCGCTTTTTATCTGCCACATATTCAAGCACGGCTTTTGCAATAGACATACCGTCAAAGGTAGATGTGCCGCGACCGATTTCATCAATAATAAGCAGACTGTTTTTTGTGGCGTTTTTAAGAATATGCGCCATCTCGCTCATCTCTACCATAAACGTAGACTGCCCCGAACTTAAGTCATCGGACGCGCCTACACGGGTAAAGATGGCATCAGTTATGCCTACCTCCGCCATTTGAGCAGGTACAAATGAGCCAATCTGCGCCATAAGGGTAATTATTGCCACCTGTCGCATATATGTGGACTTACCCGCCATATTAGGACCTGTAATAATGGCGCAACGGTCAAAAGATGAGTCTAAATATGTATCATTAGAAACAAAAGGAGTTTTTAAAAGTTTTTCAACGACGGGATGTCTGCCGCCCTTTATACTGATTACACCGCTGTCCGTTACAAGCGGTCTGCAATAATTATTTTCAACCGCTACGGTAGCCAGTGAACACATAACGTCAAGACGGGCTATTGCCGCCGCAGTAACACGAACACGACCTGCCGCCTCGGCTACAGTTTCTCTTATCTGATTAAATATTTCATATTCAAGTTGAAAAGCGCGGTCTTTTGCGGTAAGCAGACGGTTTTCAAGTTTTTTAAGTTCATCGGTTATAAAACGCTCACAGTTGGTAAGTGTCTGTTTTCTTACGTAATCATCAGGAACTTTGTCAAGAAAAGAATTTGTAACCTCGATATAGTAACCAAAAACCTTGTTATAACGCACGCGCAGATTTTTAATACCTGTGCGTTCGCGTTCCCGCGTCTCAATTTCTACAAGGTAAGACGTGCCGCCGTCCATATCATCACGCAGCATATCGACCTGCTCGTTATAGCCTTTTTTGATTATCTTGCCCTCTCTTACCGTAGCAGGCGCATCCTCGCTTATTGCGGCATCTATAAGTGACACAATTTCATCAAGAGTATCGATCTCGTTATAGATTGATTTAAGCATTTTGCAGTTTGCTGATGCAAGCAACTGCTTAATATAGGGAAAACGATGCGCCGTAGCGGAAACACCTAAAAGTTCTTTAGCGGTTGCGGTGCCATATACAATTTTGGTCATCATACGCTCTATATCACGTATGCCGCTCATATATTCCTGCGCTTCACAGCGCATTACTGTGTCGTTTGCTAATTCCTCAACCGCATTTTGACGAAGAGTTATTTCAGGTATAGAACAAAGCGGTTGTAGCACATATGAACGCATTAGTCGCTTACCCATCGCGGTCTTGGTTTTATCAAGCACGCCGAGAAGTGAACCGCGTTTTGATTTGGTGCGCATTGTTTCGCAAAGTTCAAGATTGCGGACCGCGGTAAAGTCAAGTTGCATAAACTGTGACGCGGTGTAAACGTTTATATTCTTGATAGCAATAGTACCCGTTTTACCGTTTTCTTGCAGATAATCTATTACAGAGCCTAACACACTCTGCGATATACTGCCGCTTTCAATACCTATGTTTTCGGGGCTTATTACGCCAAAGTTCTGACAAAGCAGACCCTCGGTGTTTTGCGCATCAAAACATCTATCCTCTCTTACGGTTACAGAAACTGTCGTTTTTTCCTCTAAAAAGTTTGATATTTTATCTTTAAATTTAGCACAAATAAGTATTTCACTGGGTAAAAAACGCATAATTTCATTTTGCAACTGCGTGTGCGCATCGTCGCCCGAAAGTTCAGTTACGTGCGCCTCGCCTGTAGAAGCATCTGCAAAGCAAACACCTATTTTGCCATCACGCTCACAAACAGCAGCAAGATAATTATTGCGCGCTTCATCAAGCATTTCACCCTCAATTACAGTACCTGGTGTTACTATCCGCACAATGTCGCGTTTTACTATTCCTTTTGCGGTGGCAGGATCCTCTACTTGCTCACAAATAGCCACTTTATATCCCTTTTCAACCAAACGGGAAATATAGCCCTCACAACTGTGATATGGCACGCCGCACATAGGGGCGCGTTCTTCCAGACCGCAATCCCTGCCCGTGAGAGTGAGTTCAAGTTCTTCCGAGCCTTTAACGGCATCGTCAAAGAACATTTCATAAAAATCGCCCAAACGGTAAAAGATAATGCAGTCACGATTTTGCTCTTTTATTTCCATATACTGTCGCATCATAGGTGACAGTTCAGCCATAGTTTTAATCCCCTTTGGTTAAAAGTTAAATTTTTTGCGAAATGTTGTCCCTCAAAGTAGTATTAATGACAACCAGAACAACTAGAACAAGAGCCGGTACAAGCGGTATGAGGCTCGGCAGTAGCAGGGTCTTCACCGTCTACGCACTGCATAATGATGCTGTTAATATCGTTGAGCATAGCGTCAACTTCAGCCTTTGCGGTGTTGTATTCAAGCATAGTTTTGCTTGACATAACTGCAGTATATATCTCACGAAGTTTTTCGTTCAATTCTTTAATTTTTGCTTCGTCCTGTTTCTCTGCGTTCATCTCGCGGTCAAGATTCATACGAATGGTGTTAAATTCACCAATTTGATTTTGCAGTGTTTCATCGTTATCGTTTGCAAGTTTTGCCTTTATATAGCGGATAAAACGCTCGTCCTTTTGAATTTCTACTCCTAAATTTCTTGTTGCTTCAATAATTCCCAT
>CAYOVQ010000023.1:0-13006 GCA_964407485.1 uncultured Ruminococcus sp. | reverse complement strand
TGCGGGAATTATAGGTCAAGAGATTGACGCTATTAAGATTTATATTGAATAAGAGAGGTAAAGGAATATGAAAATTTCGGACAAAACAAAAAAGTGGTTTAAGGCGGCAGGCGTTCGCGCACTAAAGACGGTGGCACAGACTGCAGTAGCAACAATCGGCACATCGGCAGCTATAGGCGAGGTCAACTGGGTGCTTGTAGGCTCATCGTCGGCACTTGCGGGTGTTGTATCGCTACTTACTTCGGTTGCAGGTCTGCCTGAGGTCAAAGAGTGATATTATGATATCAAATGAAGACCAATGGGCATAATGTCAAATATATTTGACACGTAATAAGAAACAAATATAATTATAGTGGTGCAGACAAATGATGATTTGTGTGGATTGAATATTTAATTTGTTGTGTTTAAATTTGGCAATTGACAATTGAATAAAGTAGAATGTTTTTTCAAGTTCAAAGATATATTTCCTACTGCACCAAAAAAATATACCGCCCTGTTCCGTTATGGTCCGGGGCGGTGTTTTTATGTGAAATTTCACACGAAATTTCACACGCTTATCTTTTCCACCTTTATTTATGCATTGTTTACTATTTTTATACTCAGGTTCGAATCCTGCCACCCCAGCCAGAAATCGACAGGTTTCGACCTGTCGATTTTTTATCCATTGCGAAAGTAATGGTATATTATCGCCGTAGGCGCATATCATCACGCGAGGCTTTTTCACAGCAGCCTTATAGTCTTGGATATGATGATAATTATGTAGGGGTTCTTCGAACACATAGGTCAAAAATTCAAAGGGGTTTGGATTTGTGCTACCTCAGCCAGAAAAATTCCTTGAACTTGTTTCGGTGATTTTTTATTACTTACCTTTTGATTTTACCAAAAATTCAACCCTCAAGAATAACTTGAGGGTTGAATTTTTATTATAATTAACCGATAAACGCGTCGTGAACTGCCTGAACAGCCTTATCTGCAAGGTCGGTATTTATAAGCACTGAAATTTTTGTTTCACTGGTTGAAATCATATGAATGTTGATATCTGCGTCATAAAGCGCTTCGAACATCTTTGATGCAACACCTGGGTTGCTTTCCATACCTGCACCAACGATAGAAATCTTTGAAAAACTGTTGTTGACTTTAAGTTCCTGATACTCAAATACGCCTTTCATAGATTCCATTGCTTTTACAGCATCATCCTGCTGTTCGTGCGATACGGTAAACGTAATGTCTTTTGTACCGTGACGACCAACAGACTGCAAAATAATATCAACATTAACCTTGTACTGCGCAAGTTTGTTAAACAGTTTAAATGCAACGCCGGGTTGGTCTTTAAGACCTACTACCGAGATTGTTGTAACGCTTGTATCTTTTGCTACACCGCGAATTAAAGTTTTTTCCATTTTAACGTGCTCCTTTACAATAGTGCCGGGTTTTCTTTCAAGACTTGAAAGAACCTCAAGTTCAACATTATATTTTTTAGCCATTTCAACCGAACGGTTGTTAAGTACCTGTGCGCCCAAAGTTGCCATTTCAAGCATTTCGTCGTACTGTACTTCATCCATTTTAACTGCACCTTTAACTTTGCGAGGATCGGCAGTATAAACACCGTCAACATCGGTATAAATCTGGCAACGGTCAGCGCTCATAGCAGCAGCAATAGCAACCGCACTTGTGTCAGAACCGCCTCGACCTAAAGTGGTAAGATCATCGTATTTATTAAGACCTTGAAAACCTGCAACAATGATAATATTGCCCTTTGCAAGTTCAGCCTTCATACGCTCGGTATTGATTTTTTTAATTCTTGCCTTGCCGTGATGAGAATCGGTATTAAAACCTGCCTGCCAACCAAGTAACGAAATAACAGGACAACCAAGTTTATCAACCGCCATAGCAAGAAGAGAAATAGAAATCTGTTCGCCTGCGGTAAGCAGCATATCCATCTCGCGCTTAAGTGGGGTAGAGGGATTAATTTCAACCGCCTTTTCAATTAAATCATCAGTAGTATCACCTTGTGCAGATACTACAACAATGACATCATTGCCTTTTTTGTATTCTTCAACAACAATGTTGGCAACATTCATTACGTGTTCAGCGTCTTTTACAGATGAACCGCCAAACTTTTTAACTATAAGTGCCATAAATGAGAACCTCCAAAATTAGAATAAGGTATGCATAACTTTAACTGTATCAGCTTTTATAGAATTTATTTTTTCCATAAGTGCGCTTTCATAATCTTCGTTAGTTATAAATGCAATTTCATTTTTGAAATCGTTTTTAATATGCCATGTGTTATCAGAAAATAGGGTAGAGAACTGTTGGCATATCATATCATAGTCACTTGACTGAATATATACATAAAGACGAACCTTTTCGTCAGGTGTAACAACGTAGTCGGGAGAGCCCTCTGCCCAGTCAACATACTTGCGTGCATGCAGATGCTTTGCGCAGTCAATAACATCGGCAACAACGGCGCTTGCAGTCGGCATTTTGCCCGCGCCCTTGCCATAGAACAATACATCGCCCACGGCATCACCTGTAACCATAATAGCGTTAAATACGCCGTCAACATCCGAAAGTATGTGACTTCGGCTTACAAGCATTGGCTTAACGCTTGCGGTTATTTTGCCGTCATCAATCTTTTTTGCGGTACCAATAAGTTTGATTGCACAGTCAAAAGAATCGGCATACTCAACGTCTGTAAGTGTTATATTGGTTATACCGATGGTAGATACTTGTTCGGGATAAACGTGTCTGCCAAAAGCAAGTGCCGCAAGAATACACACTTTGCGGCAGGCATCGTGACCTTCGATATCAGCAGCGGGATTTTTTTCTGCAAAGCCCATTTCTTGAGCGAGTGTAAGCGCAGAATCAAAATCCATATTATCTACTATCATTTTATTTAAAATATAGTTAGTTGTTCCGTTAAGAATACCTTTTATTTCGGTAATTTCATTCGCGGCAAGGCATTGTGCTATAGGACGCAGAATCGGTATACCACCGCCAACGCTTGCTTCAAAAAGAAAGTTAACATTGTTTTTGCTTGCAATATCAAGCAACTCGGCACCCTTGGCTGCAACTAACTCTTTGTTAGAGGTTACAACGCTTTTGCCCGCAAGAAGACAACGCTTTACAAAATCGTAAGCGGGATTGACGCCACCCATAACCTCAACAACTATTTTAACCTCATCATCATTTAAAATGAGTTCAAAATCCTTTATAAATTTATCAGAATAGGGTAGGTCGTTGAAGTCGCGCAGGTCAAGAATATATTTAACATCTAACTTGTCCTTAATTTTTTCTTTAATCAAGGAGTTGTGACCTATTAGTATCTCGGCAACGCCAGAGCCTACAACGCCGTGCCCCATAATCGCGGTATAAATCATTTTAAGCCTCCTGAATTTACACGATTTATTATTAAAATCGGCATTTTTAAAGTATACTACACACTTTTTAAAAAATCAATATTTAATTATATATAGAGCAAAATTTTGGTGATATTATTATTAAAAGGCGGTGATTTTTCGCTTGAATTTAGACGAAAAGAAAAAATTTTTAATAAATTGCGCATATTTTGCTGTATGCGCTATGCTTTTATATCTATTATTCAAGGTTGCAGCGGCGTATCTGTTTCCGTTTTTGATTGGAGTTATAATAGCCTATCTTGTGCAAAAACCTGCAAAATTTCTTAACTCAAAAATTAAGTTAAAAAAGCAAATCTGTGCCGCGGTTTTATCGGTTGTGTTTTATATTATAATTGTTGGTGTTCTTACACTTTTGTGCTGGCTTTTGTACAACCAGATTAACACGCTCATTAAGTTTTTTTCAAGTAACAGAAGCATAACCTATCATATTGAAAATGTTTTTGAGTTTGTAGAAAACTTATTTGAAAATTTAGATAGCGAGTTGCAATACACACTTAAAAAAGTAACCGATGAGACCGTTGGTGGTTTTATTTCAAAAATAAGTGCATTTTTATCAAGTATAGTAGCATCTTTTGTAAAAAAAATTCCTACTTTGCTTATAAGCAGTGTAGTAACTGTTGTTGCTACGTGTTATATTGCTAAAGATTTTGAACGTTTAAAACAGTTTGTAAAAGGCTTTGTAAGTGAGGGAATATATAAAAAAACAATCGAAATAAAAAATGTTTTTACCGATTGCTTTTTAAAATTCGTTGTGGGATATTTTTGGCTCTTTTTAATAACGTTATCCGAACTGCTAATCGGCTTAATGCTGCTAAATATTCGGCATTTCATAATAATTTCTATACTTATCGCCATAGTGGATTTGTTGCCCGTTTTTGGCACGGGTTCGGTATTGCTACCGTGGGCGGTGGTTGCTTTTGTTTCGAATGATTATAAGTTAGGAATAGGCTTAACGGTACTGTATGTTTTGATAGTTATTGTTAAAAATTTTGCAGAACCCAAAATTATAGGTAAACAAATCGGTATTAACCCACTTTTTACCTTGCTTTTTATTTTTTTAGGATTACGGTTAGGCGGCATTATGGGTATGATAGTTTTGCCTATAGCGCTAACTGTTGCGTTTACCTATTATCGTAGAAAAGTTTTAAATGAAATGAATTGACCTTTTGATTTGCGGTTGCATATTATGTATTGTAGATTTTTTCTATCTATTTTAAGTCGGAGTGTTATTTATGCAACGCCATATTATTTCAGTAGGTTCTATAACCTATGCAATAAAAGGCAGAGATTTATTGCGCAAGCAGGGGTTTAAAGCATATATAGAGCGTAAAACCAACGCGGGCGGTAATGTAGGTTGCGGTTATGTTATTGTGGCAGAAGGCAATCGTCAAAAAATAACAAATGCCTTGATGAATTCGGGTGTTAAGATTAAGGAAATTAACAGTATTGCATAGGTTTTTTAAAAGCAGTCCGAAAAGGGCTGCTTTTGTATAATGACAATAACCACTATTAATCAGGTAAAGGAGGGTGGATTATTATGATATATTTTGATAATGCGGCAACAACAGGTCACAAACCGCAAACGGTAATAAACGCTGTGAATTTTGCACTTAAAAATTTGTGCGCCAATCCCGGTAGAAGCGGTCACACGCTGTCGCAAAAAGCAGCGCTTACTGTGTATAAAGCACGTCAAAAAGTTTCTGACTTTTTTGGATGTGACGGTGCCGAAAAGGTGGTCTTTACACTAAACTGTACTCAGAGTATTAACTATGTTTTAAAGGGGGTATTAGGTCGCGATGACCACATTGTCATATCTGATATAGAGCATAATGCGGTTATGCGTCCGCTTAAAGCAATGGGTATCGATTACACCACGGCTGCAGTGTCACTTTACGACGATAACGAGACGCTGCAAAATTTTAAAAAGTCAATAAGACCTAATACAAAAATGGTATTTTGCACCGCGGCATCCAATGTTTTGGGTAAAATATTGCCGTTAAAAGATATTGGTCAACTTTGTAAACAATGGGGTATTTTGTTTGGTGTTGATGCCGCCCAAGGTGCAGGTGTTATACCTATTGATATGCAAAATATGAATATTGATTATTTATGTATTGCGGCGCACAAGGGCTTCTATTGCCCTATGGGACTCGGAATTTTAGTGGCGCGCGGACCCATAAAAAAGACGGTAATTGAGGGAGGTACGGGTACTGATTCGATAAATTTTGTTCAACCTGATATTTTGCCCGAAATGTTAGAAAGTGGTACAGTAAATATGCCGTGCATTGCGGCAGTAAACGCGGGGATAGATTTTGTAAACACAAGAAAAAAATGTATTTTAGACTATGAAAATAAACTTGTAAAAAGACTATATAACGGCTTGCAAGACAATAACGTAATTTTTTATACCAATCCGTTAAGCGACGGCTACGCGCCTGTTTTAAGTTTTAATGTAAACGGATGCACATCGGATCAGACTGCTGATTATTTGAATAAAAAAGGATTTGCCTTGCGCGCAGGACTTCACTGCGCGCCGACCGCGCACAAAAAAATAGGAACTGAAAAAACGGGCACGGTACGATTTTCACCGTCGGTGTTCAATAATGAAATTCAGGTAGACGAACTTGTGAAAACATTAAAAAATTTTTCAAAAAATGCCAAATTTTCTATTGAATGAAAAAAGATATTATGTTAAAATATACTCGATAATATATATTATTGATAAAGGACTGATATTTTGGGCGCAATTTTAGATACCATATATACCATTTGGAACCAATTTGTATATACCGTTTCAAATGTAAGGATTTTCGATATAATTGATATTTTAATAATTGCTTTTATTTTGTACAAGGCAATAGAGTTTTTGCGTGAGACCCGTGCAGGTCAGTTAGTGAAGGGTATTGTGTTTTTATTGGCTTTATATGCCTTTGCCATAGCGTTTGAACTCGCTGTTTTGCGTTGGTTGTTATCTGCTGTTTTTGGCTCGGCAATTGTTGCTATCGCAATTATTTTTCAGCCAGAACTTCG
Organism: uncultured Ruminococcus sp.; assembly: GCA_964407485.1. GTDB lineage: Bacteria > Bacillota > Clostridia > Oscillospirales > Acutalibacteraceae > UBA737. Next base: position 6,554 of record CAYOVQ010000023.1, on the reverse strand, counting down.
CAGATTGCTTGAACGTGTCGGTCAAACAAGACTTAGTAATCTGCAATCAGGCGGCAGTGAGTCCGAAGAGGTTCTTGAGTCTATTGAAAAGATATGCAAAGCTGCAGGTCAGATGCAAAAAACAAAAACAGGCGCCCTTATTGTTTTTGAAAGAAAAACCCAGTTAGGTGAAATAATTAATACAGGCACCATTGTTGATGCCGCGGTCAGTGAATCTCTTGTTGGCAATATCTTTTTCCCTAAATCTCCTTTGCACGATGGCGCGGTTATTGTGCGCGACGGCAGAATTTATGCAGCATCCTGCATATTGCCGCTTACACAAGGCACAGCGTTTTCTTCACAATTGGGTACACGGCATCGCGCCGCAATCGGTATGACAGAAAATTCTGATGCAATAGTTCTTATCGTATCTGAAGAAACGGGTATTATTTCGGTTGCTTTTAACGGACAGATTACAAGAAATCATACTGTTGAGTCGGCTTTTGAAGAGATTAAGGAAAAACTTATTATTGAGCGTGACGTGGCAAATGAATCTTTCTTTAAGAAAATTTTTAAAAAGATTTTTAGCGGCAAAAACGCTGAAACTGTAGAGGAGGATAGTAAAAATGAAGTTTAAAATTCCTCAAAAATACAGACTTGGCACATTGCTTTACAATAAAAAGTTCACGGTTATTCTTTCTGTAGTGCTTGCGTTTGCTTTGTGGTTAGGTATTGCCATGACCGAAAATCCCGTTCGTCAGCAAACCTTTACCGATTTAAGCGCAGCCGTAACTCTTGAGGGTACTGCTGCCGCTGAGTTGGGATTGGGAATTATATCGGATGTTGGCGCTCAAAAGTTTTCTGTTACGATAAGCGGTCCTAATTATATTGTAAGTTCACTTAAAGCAGAAGATTTTTCACTTTCTGCCTCCACCATTGATATTAATTCGGCAGGTACTTTTAATCTTAAAGTTACGGCTACAAGCAACAGCAATAAATCGGGATATACTGTTACTTCGATTTCTCCTGCAACTATTGATGTTGTATGCGATTTTATTGATACAAAAGAATTTACTATTGCGCCTAAACTTATAGGTGTAAGCGCTGCAGAGGGTCTTGTCGCAGAAACGCCTGTTATATCCGATTCACAGCAGACAACCGTAACTGTACGCGGACCGCGTTCTACTATTGAAAAAATTGCTACTGTTGGAACTTTAGCAGAGGTTAACGAAACCTTAAGCACCTCGCAAACATTTAATTCTGATGTTGTATTGTATGACAGTAATGATAAGATTTTATACCGTTATACTGCTGACGGTACTGTTTATGACGCTAACGAAAATATTGTTACAAATTCATATCTGACGCTGTCCTTTACAAACGTAAAGGTAACACAGCCCATTTCAAAGAAAAAGACTGTGTCTTGCAAAGCAGTATTTAATAATCTGCCTGCAGGTCTTACAGCAGATGATGTTAGTTATACCTTAAGTCAAAGTAAGGTCACAGTAATAGGTACTCCCGAAATAATCGATAAGATTGAAAACATTTCACTCTCGGCAATAGATTTTAGAGAAATTTCTACAACCTCTAATTCGTTTGAAGTGTCGGCAACTTTGCCTGATGGCGTAAAATTCCTTGAAAGTATCGAATTTTTTACAGTGGACATTAACACTTCAAACTATGCTGAAATTACGCTTGATATTAAAAATATCAGATGTTTAGGACTTGACTCTGACCTCAAAGCAAAGACCGATAAACAAATAAAAAATGTTAAAATATGCGGTCCTGCAGATGTTATTAAAAACATTAAAGCAAGCGATTTGTTTGCCGTTGTTGATTTGACTGATAAATCAGCAGGTGATTATACCGTTGAGGTTGTGATAAAATCTGATGTTTATGATACCGTGTGGCAGATAGGCACCTACAGCACCTCTATTACTCTGTACTAATATACTTTTTGGCAGATACCGCCTTTATCGCATATTATGTGATGAGGTGGTATTTGTGGTTAAATCGTTTTTACTTATTTTTTTGCTGATTTTTGCTATAAGCGGTGTTTGTGAATTTATTTACTTATTAAAAATGCTGTTTTATTTTCCCAATGTACGCACTAATAATTATGCATTTATTGTATTAAAAAAGGGTTGTGCTGTTAAACAGTTAAATTACATCTGGCAAAAAATCAAATGGCAGGGCAATGCCTTTGCAGTAGGAATTATTGCCGTTACCGACAATCTTGAGAACGCAGAAATAACAAAGTGCGATATGTTCAGCGAAGGTAAAAACATTATATTGTGCAGTATGTCAACTTTGCCTCAATCTAAACAATTACAAGGAGATTCTTTAAATGGATATCGCTAACAACAGCGAAACAAAAGAGATAACAGGAATAATTGAAAAAATTACATATAAAAATTCTCAAAACGGATATACGGTTTGTACATTAAAGTCGGGTAAAGAGCATGTCACAGTTGTAGGGATTATACCGTTTATTACTATTGGTGACAACGTCAAGTTTACAGGTAATTATGTTGTTCATGCGCTATACGGTGAGCAGTTTTCGGCTCAAAGTTATGAAACTGTAGCGCCTAAAACCGTGGCGGCAATTTTGAGATATCTGTCTTCGGGTATCATTAAAGGGGTCGGTCCAACAACTGCCGAGCGCATAGTAGAAAAATTTGGCGCTGATTCGCTTGAGGTAATACAAAATACGCCTATTGATTTGGCGGTCATAAAGGGTATTTCGGTAGAAAAAGCAATGAGTATTTCTGAAGAATACAAAAAACAATTTGGCATTCGCGATTTAATGCTAATGCTTAATCCTTATCAGGTTTCTATGGAAAAATGTATTGCTATTTTTCAGCGTTTTGGCATAAAAGCGGTCGAAAAAATAAAGGATAATCCATATATTTTATGTAAAGATGAAATTGATTTGCCGTTTGAAAGGGTAGAAACGATCGCCTTTGATATGGGCGTTTCTGCTGATAATGAAATGCGTCTTGCGGCAGGTATTGAATATGTTTTGCGTAAAAATCTAGTGAACGGTCATACCTGTCTGCCACGCAAAAAATTGGTGCCTGTTGCCTCGTCTCTTCTTGAGTGTGACGAAGCACGAATCGATAAGATATGCGATAAAATGATTGAAAATCTGATAATCAGAACCAAAACCGTAAATGATGCGGATTTTCTTATGTTACCCGAATATTATAACGCGGAAGAATATATTGCTGCGCGACTTTATGCGGCTAAAAATTATTTTAATACAACCAATTATATTGACGAACTCGAAATTGATTATGTAGAAAACAAATTAGGTATTAAGTTTGAGGAGTTGCAAAGAGACTCTATAAGAAAAGCATTTAACAACAGTGTTTTTGTTCTTACGGGCGGTCCTGGCACGGGAAAAACCACAACACTTAATGCCATAATCGAATTGTTTGAACAGCGCGACGTTATAATTCAACTTGCGGCGCCTACCGGTAGAGCCGCAAAACGTATGACCGAACTTACTGGACGTGAGGCAAAGACGCTGCACCGATTACTTGAAGTTGAGTGGACAAGCGACAACAAGCAAAGTTTTGCACGCAACGAAAAAAATCCGCTTGAATGCGATGTAATTATAGTCGATGAAGCCTCAATGCTTGATTCACTATTGTTTGAGAGTTTGCTTCACGCGCTTAAAATGTCAACAAGAATTATATTGGTAGGTGACACCGACCAGTTACCAAGTGTCTCTGCAGGTAATGTGCTAAACGACATTTTATGCTCGGATTCTTACTCATCTGTGGCGTTGAAAAAGGTGTTCCGACAAGCCAAAACAAGCGCAATAATTACAAATGCACACGCAATCATTAATGGTGAACCTTCTGACCTTTCAAACAAGAGCGATGATTTTTTTATGATGCATCGCGACAGCGCTTACAGTGTTTGTGATACAGTGTTAGAACTTTGTGAAACACGTCTTCCCGATGCGTATAATTTTAATCCGCTAACCGATATTCAGGTATTGTGTCCGTCTCGCAAGGCAGAGACAGGAACTGTTAACCTTAACAATTTATTGCAATCAATGCTAAACCCTAAAAAAGACAATCAACCTCAAATTGCTTACAAAGGCGTTTATTTTCGTACAGGCGATAAAGTAATGCAGATAAAAAACAACTATGATTTGCAGTGGACACGCGATGACGGCGAGATAGGTTACGGCGTTTTTAACGGGGACGTAGGATATATACTTTCGATTGATATAAAGGGTGGTATTGTCAATATAAAATTTGACGATAAAACAGTTACATATTTTATTGAAAATATCGGCGAATTAGAACTTGCTTACGCTGTTACCGTGCACAAAAGTCAGGGTAGCGAATTCGACTGCGTTATCATACCTCTGTTTGATACTCCGTCGCAACTGCTGTACCGAAATTTGCTCTACACGGCAGTTACAAGGGCAAAAAAATTGCTTATAATCGTAGGCTCTGAAACACTTTACAATAAAATGGCAATTAATGACAAAAAGACTTTGCGTTATACGCTACTCAAAGAATTTATAATTGAAAATGAAAATCAATAAAAGCATTTTAAAAACATTAATATCGGCAATATATCCAAATAAATGCATTTGCTGTTCTGAAATAATAAATGAGGGAAGTTGTATTTGTAATCAATGCAATACCGATATTGAGCGCAACAATCTAAACGATTTATGCCTTGAATGCGGATTAGAAAAAGATAATTGCGTATGTAAATACAATATTTATCGTTTTAATTCTCTTATATCCGTCTTTAAAAATACAGGACTTGCAAGAAAAGCATATTACTCTTATAAGTTTGGCAAAAAGCAACATTACGTTCACTTTTTTGCAAACGAAATATGCAATGCCGTAAAACAACTTTACGCAGATATTAAATTTGATTATATCTGTGCCGTTCCGTCGGCAAAAAAATACGGTTATGACCACAGCGGATATATTGCAAAAGAACTGTCTGATTTATTAAAAATCCCCTGTGCTGATAAATTACTGTCGTGCGCAAAACGAACCAAAAGTCAGCATCGTTCTTCAATAAAAGAACGTCTTATGAATACCGATGGCAAGTATAAATTCAACTACCGTGTAGATAATGCTTGCGTGTTACTTATTGATGATATAAAAACTACGGGTGCTACGATTGACGAATGCGCAAAAATTTTGCTTTTTGCCGGTGCTCAAAGCGTATATTGTGCTACTGCGCTCGGTACAACAAATATTGAAACAAAAAATTGAAAAATAAACTATAATATAGTATAATATTTTAAGGCGGTGATTATATGGCTATGGAAATAGGTATTGATATCGGTTCTTCAAAAACCGTTATTTTTTCGAGTTCTAAAGTTGTACTCGAACTTCCAAGTATCGTTACGGTTGACAGCGAAAGTTACGAACCCGTTTATTATGGCGAAAAAGCAAAGCAAACTTTGGGAAGAACACCCGATTCTCTCGAATGTGTTTTTCCAATTGAACACGGTATTATTGCCGAGTATGATATTGCAGAGGCTATGCTTAAAGAATATATGGGTATGGCTTTTAGCAACAGGATTGTTCGACCTAAAATAATGGCGACTTTGCCCGTAGGACTTACCGAACTTCAGCATCATACTCTCTCTAATGTTGTTGAAGGGGCAGGTGGCAGAGACGTTTCGGTTATAGAGAGTCCGCTTGCTATTGCATTTGGTTTGGGACTTGATTTTTCAAAACCTCACGGATATATGGTTGTAGATATTGGTGCAGGAACTACCGACATTGCTGTTATTTCTATGGGCGGTATTTCTGCTTGCGAATCATTTAAAACAGCGTCGTTTGATTTTGATGCGCAAATAATGAGGTATATTCGTAAAGAATACAATATCGAAATAGGCAACCTTATGGCAGAGTCTATAAAAAAACAGATAGGCACTGTTGTACCGCGACCTGTAGAGATTGCAATGGTAGCGCGCGGTAGAAACGTATTTACAGGCTTACCTGAAAGTTTTGAAATAACTTCAACCGAAGTGTATGATGCAATAAAAGAAACGGCTGATGCGATCTGTAACTGTATTCGACTTGTTCTTTCAAAAACCGACCCTGATCTTGTTGCCGATATAAAAACCGACGGTCTTTATCTTGCAGGTGGTGGCTCGTTAATTCACGGGATGGATAAATTAATATCAGAATATACGGGCACGATGGTTCATACGCTTGAGGATCCAACTCACAGTGTTGTGCGCGGCGCGGCGGTTGCTTTGCGCAAACCCGAATTGCTAAAACACGTTAATTATCAGTTGCGCTCAATCAGAGAACTTACAATTAATGAATAAAAAACACTTGACAAATTAAAAATTAGTGTTATAATGTGTTAGACAATGAAGAAGAGCATACCTATGTTTCTCACCTTAACGTGTGTTATCGTAAGGTTAATAAGACGAGATTTTTGATTTTGTTTTAGTAAGACGTGGGTATATTATGCTCACGTCTTTGTTAATATTTTTACCGTTCGCGGAGGTGCTTTACAATCGCTATTAAAGAATTAGCTATCAACACAGACATTAAATTTAAGGAAGTTCG
>CAYOVQ010000022.1:0-13187 GCA_964407485.1 uncultured Ruminococcus sp. | reverse complement strand
CCACAGGTCAGGTAACCTTTGCGGCGCGCGACTCTGACTTTGACGGTCATAAGATTAAAAAAGGCGAAATTATGGCAATGACAGGCGGCAAGATTTCTTTTGTTGAAACCGATATTGAAAAAGCCACTGTTAAACTTATAAAGCAAATGATTAAGCGTGACAGCCAGTTTGTAACCGTTATTTACGGTGAAGATGTTACCGATTCTCAAGCGGCGGCGGTAGAACAGCAACTTAACGAAAAATTCGGTAACAAGGTAGAGATTACCTTTGTAAACGGCGGTCAACCCGTATACTATTACATTATTTCTGTAGAGTGATAAAATTAATGTCTAATTTTGAAACCGACATACGATTTTTAAAGGGCGTTGGTGAAAAACGCGCCCAGCATCTGTACTCACTGGGCATCGATACAATCGGTGCCCTTTTGCGTTATTATCCGCGCGGGTATGAAGATTTTAGCAATATAAAGCAGATTTTTGATTGCAGTGCCGAAGAAAAGGTATGCATTAAGGCAAGGATAATAACACCCATAAGTGAAAACATTATTCGCAAAAATATGACACTTTATAGGTTTGTCGTAAGCGACGAAACAGCGCAGATGCAGATTACGATTTTTAATAACAAGTACCTTGCCAACCAATTGCATCAAGGTAGCGAGTATCTGTTTTTAGGCAAAGTGCAAGGCGGCTCGTTTTTGCCTGCAATGTCTGCGCCCGAAATCAGAGAGGTAGGTAGCGTAGGCATAGCGCCGATATATCCTGCGTCTAAAAATATGTCTTCGTCGGCGATAGCAAAACTTGTAAAAACTGCGCTTTTGGGTTGTGAAATAACAGACGTTTTACCCCAAACTATTATAAAAAATTACAATCTTTGTGATTTGCGCACTGCGATAGAAAACATACATTTTCCAAAAAGCGAAGAGGCTCTCGCTCGCGCAAAGAAACGGTTGGTTTTTGAAGAGCTTTTTGTTTTGCGCACGGGGCTTATGTTGCTAAAAAACAAGCGTCGCACAACATCTCCTTTTGTTTTAAAAAACGACTACACAAAGCAGTACATAACTTCACTGCCGTTTGAAATGACCCAAGCGCAAAAACGGGTAATAGGCGAATGTGTAGCCGATATGGCATCTGGCAGGGTTATGAACCGACTTGTGCAGGGCGATGTTGGGTGCGGTAAAACGGCGGTTGCATCTGCGCTTATGTATCATACGGCTCGCGCGGGATATCAGGCGGCAATTATGGCGCCGACCGAAATTTTAGCCGAGCAACATTATAAAAATCTTTGCGAAAGTCTTAAAAACACTAACATAAAGGTTGTGCTTTTAACGGGCTCGTTAAAAAAGAGTGAAAAAACAAGCGCAAAAGAGATGCTTAAAAGCGGACAGGCTCAAATAGCGGTTGGCACGCACGCTATTATCAGCGAGGACGTGACTTTTAAAAATTTAGCGCTTGTAATCACCGATGAACAGCATCGCTTTGGTGTGTCGCAAAGAGCCGAGTTTTCGGCAAAAGGTATGCACCCGCATACGCTTGTTATGTCGGCAACTCCCATACCGCGCACGTTAGGACTTATTATTTACGGCGACCTTGATATAAGTATTATTGATGAATATCCGCGCGGCAGACAACAGATAGAAAACTATTGTGTCGAGTCTGCTTTGCGTCAAAGGGTGTTCGGTTATATAAAAAAGCATCTTGACGAGGGCAGACAAGGGTATATTGTGTGTCCTATGGTCGAAGAAAATGAAGAAACAAATATAACAAGCGCCGAAGATTATTATGCCAAAATTAAAGACGGAGAATTTAAAAACTATCGTGTGGGGCTTCTTCACGGTAAAATGAAGAGCGCCGAAAAAGAAAAAATAATGCGCGACTTTAAAAACGGAGAAATTCAGTTGCTTGTCTGCACAACCGTTATAGAGGTAGGTATTGACGTACCAAATGCCGCCATAATGGTTATTGAAAACGCCGAGCGTTTTGGCCTTTCACAGTTGCATCAGTTGCGCGGCAGAATAGGCAGAGGTAGATATAAATCAACCTGTATATTTATATCGGACTATAAAAAAGGTGCTACCGCCGACAGACTTGCCGTTGTTAAACAAAGCAACGACGGTTTTAAAATTGCCGATGAAGATTTACGGCTTCGCGGACCGGGTGATTTTTTAGGCTCGCGTCAGCACGGCCTGCCGCAACTTAAAATTGCCGACATTTATGCCGATAACGATGTTTTGCGGCTTACGGGTATGGCTGCCGCCGCATTGCTTGAAAGCGATCCAAAACTTACAAATCCCGAAAATAAAATTTTCCGTCAAGAAATTATTAAAATGTACAAAAAACTTAACGAAAATTAGAAGGCGAAAATATATGTTAAAAAGATTTTTAAGTTATTACAAGCCACATAAACTAACCTTTGCGCTTGATATGTTGGCTTCATTTACTATGTCGGTAATAGCGATATTTTACCCTATGATAACCCGCGCTATGCTTAACGACCTTATCCCTAACGGAAAATACCGAGAAATAGTTATCTACGGTGTGGGCTTGCTTGTTGTATATCTGCTTCGAATGGGATTGTCGTATTTTGTGCAGTATCAGGGACATATGATGGGCGTAAAAATGCAGGAAAAAATGCGTAGCGACCTTTTCGCTCATATAGAGAAACTACCCTTTTCGTTTTTTGACAATCACGAAACAGGTAAAATTATGACCCGTATGACAAGCGATCTGTTTGACGTGGTAGAACTTGCGCACCACGGTCCCGAAAACGTTATAATTACCAGCGTTTCGATTATTATTTCATTTGCATATCTTATGTCTATAAATATACCGCTATCCCTTATTTTGCTGGCTTGTGTGCCGCTGTTGATTATTATATCTTCTGTTCTGCGCAAAAAAATGAGAGATGCTTTCAAGCGACGCCGCGAATCAAACGCAGTAATAAACGCCGCTCTTGAAAGTAGCATTTCGGGTATACGTGTTACCAAATCATTCACCAACTATGAAAAGGAAATAGAAAAATTTTCAAAAGGTAACGTTCAGTTTGTAGAAAATAGTCGTATGGCATATAAAACGATGGGTCAGTTTCATTCAAGTACGACCTTTATCACCGACATATTTAACGTTATTTTGCTCATAGCAGGAGGTTTCTTGCTCTTTAACAACGAGATAAAAGAGTTTGGGGATTATTCTGCATTTATTGTATCAATAAACCTGTTTATTAACCCCGTAAATACCCTTATTCGTTTTATGGAGTCGTTCCAAAACGGTGTAACAGGCTTTGAAAGATTTATTGAAATTCTTGATACTCCTGTTGAAGAAGATGCCCCCGATGCTGTCGATATGCCAAAAGCGCAGGGCAGTATAGAGTTTAAAAACGTTACCTACGGTTATGGCGACGGTGATAATGTTTTGAAAAATGTAAGTTTTAGGATAGATAAGGGAATGACCTATGCGCTGGTGGGTCCATCAGGCGGCGGTAAAACCACGATTTGTCACCTTATACCGCATTTTTATGATATACGTGAGGGAAGTATACTTATTGACGGTACAGATATAAGCAAAATAACCCGTGAGTCATTGCGTAAAAATATTGGTATTGTACAGCAGGATGTTTATCTTTTTAATTCAAGTATAAAAGAAAATATTCTTTACGGTAGACTTGATGCTACCTTTGACGAGGTAATAGAAGCGGCAAAGCGCGCTAATATTCACGATTACATAATGACTCTGCCGAACGGTTACGATACGGTTATAGGCGAACGCGGCGTCAAACTTTCGGGCGGACAAAAACAAAGACTTTGTATTGCGCGGGTATTTCTTAAAAATCCGCCAATACTAATTCTTGATGAGGCTACAAGCGCGCTTGACAATGCAACCGAAATTATGATACAGCAAGCGTTGGATGAACTTTGCAAGGGCAGAACAACCATTGTTGTGGCGCACCGACTTTCTACCATAAAAAATGCCCACCAAATAGCAGTCGTATCGGGCGGAGAAATCTGCGAATGTGGCACACACGACCAACTTATAGCGCAAAACGGTATTTATGCAATGCTTCACAGTCAGCAATTTAGGGGAGAATAGAGGTCTAAAGGGGATGATTTAGTTAAAAGTCATCCCCTTTTTCAGTAAAACCAACCATTTAATGTCACGCGCAATAAAAAACATTAAATAGTTGCATTTTTTTATTAAAGACAAAACTTTTGCAATGTATTAAAATATATTGTGTAAAATATATAATTTTTATTAAAAGGGGGATAATAATATGGCTTTAATGCCTACTGAATTTGTCAAATTTCATTTTGATAACTGGTTCGTTGATGATCCTATGCATATATCTCCTTTTATTGTCTATCAAGTTGGTGAAATCGATACTTATCCTGGTTTTGAACAAGCAAATCACCAAAACAATCATCATGAACTCACGTATATCGTTAAAGGTAATGCTCAAGTCACCTGCGGTGAAGAGGTATACGACTGTAAAGCAGGCGATATTATCTATAATACCAAAGGATATACCCATGCCATAAAAAACGCCGAGAGTCAGTCTTTGCGATATTATTTTCTTTCTTTTGGTATTGAAGATGCATCTTCTCGCGCAGAGCAGATACTTTCTGAATTTTTTGAAAATATCGGTTCGGGCAGGGCTACCGCCGATAAGTCTATCCCCACCGCTTTTCAGGATATATTTATTAACCTTTATGACGAAGACGAACTTTCAAAGGCTCTTATAGTAGACAGCATTAGAAAAATTTTAATTTTCACACACCGCTCGTTTGAGGGCAAGGCGAACCGTGTTTATATTCCCGATGTGCGTTTCGGTAAAAAACGCATAATCTCACAGATCTGTTCATTTATTGATTCAAACATAGAGGATATAGCAACACTAAAAAAACTGCCTGAAAAATTTGGTTACAGTTATTCGTACCTGTCATCATTTTTCTCAAAATCAATGGGCATAAGCCTTAAAAATTATTTTTTATTAAGCCGCCACAAGTATGAATGTGATCTGCTTAAAAGCGGACTTTCGGTAACCGAGGTTGCCGAGCGAATGGGCTATAGCAGTATTCACGCATTCAGTAATGCTTTTTCGGCGCGTGAGGGTGTGAGCCCCAGTGTTTATGCCAGCAAAAGAAAGAAGAATTAATTGGAGGTCTGTCTCAATAAGCGCAGACCAAAATAAAAGGAACAAAACAAAAAATCTTGTTGAAGTGTAAAACTTTGACAAGATTTTTTCTTTTAAAATATGAAATTCTACGGATTTCGAAATATAAAGTTTTTCTTCTTGTCTGCTCTTATCGATAACACCCTTGTACAAAAGACTTGATTTTTGGTTTTACTTTTGAGATAATAAGAAATGCTAAACAAAAACAAAGTTAATACCAAATAAAAAGAGAGTAAGTTGTGGTAAAATCTCAATATCGAGGTGGGTGTATGGCAGATTTTGTGAAGTTTCATTTTGATAACGGCTTTTACGAAAAACCTAAAGATTTTTTGCCGTTCAGCATAATTCAGGTCGGCGATATCGATACTTATTCGGGTTTTAAGTGTAACAGACATATTCAGATTGCTAACGAAATTACATACATTGTTAGGGGCAACGCCAATATCCTGTGCGGAGACAAGACCTATTTTTGCAAAACAGGTGATATAATTTTTAATCCAAAGGGTATGGCGCACGCGATTGACAGCGCCGACGGTCATACGTTAAGATACTACTATCTGACATTTGATATAATTGACGATTCACAAAAATGTGAGCAGATGCTGACCGAATTCTTTAACAATATACAAAATGGCGGTCAGGCGCAGGCAGACAGAAGTATACCGCACACATTTCACGATATATTCTTAAATCTTTACGGTAATGATGAGTTTTCTGACGCTATTGTTGCCGACAGTATCCGTAAGTTGCTTATATACACCCTGCGCTCACTTGAGGGCAAGGCAAATCAGATATATGTACCCGATCTGCGTTTTGGTAAAAAACGTACTGTGGCTCAGATATGCTCGTTTATTGATTCAAGTGTAGAGGATATTAACACGTTAAAAAAACTGCCCAAAAAATTCGGCTACAGTTATTCGCATATATCATCCTTTTTCTCAAAATCAATGGGCATCAGTCTTAAAGATTATTTTTTGATGAGCCGTCACGCGCGCGAATGTGAACTGCTTCGCGGCGGACTTACCGTTACGGCGGTTGCCGAGCGAATGGGTTACAGCAGTATACACGTGTTCAGCAAGGCTTTTACAGCGCGAGAGGGTATAAGCCCCAGCGCTTATGCAGAAAAAAGCAAGTTTGAGCAAAATTGTCCACAGTCTCTGTTTCAAAACGACACTGTGAATAGTCTTCGTTCAAACTAAAAATTATATTTATTTATCAAAGAAAGGTTTTGATGTTATGAAAGTTGCAGTTATTGGTTGCGGTACTATTGCTAATTTTAGGCATATTCCCGCATACTTAAAAAACGAGGAAGCAGAAATTAAGTATTTTTGCGACATCATCCCCGAGCGCGCGCAAAAAGCGGTAGAAGAATACGGTTGCGGCATTGCCGTTACCGACTACAAAGAGATTTTGGCTGACCCTGAAGTAGTAGCGGTTTCTGTTTGCACACCCAACAATGTGCATGCGCAGATTTCTATTGATGCAATGCGCGCAGGCAAGGAAGTTCTTTGTGAAAAGCCTGCCGCACGTACATATGCAGAGGCGCTTGAAATGCAAAAGGTTCAGCACGAAACAGGCAGAATACTCAACATCGGTGTTTGCAACCGTTTCCACAACGGTGTTAATAAACTTAAATCACTTATCGACGAGGGCATTCTTGGTGACGTTTTCCACGTTTACGTTAGTTTCCGTTGTTACCGTTCAATACCAGGTCTTGGCGGTGACTTTACCACCAAGGCAGTAGCAGGCGGCGGTGCTCTTATTGACTGGGGCGTACATTTTCTTGATATAGTTATGTATTGCTGCGGCGACCCCAAGCCCCTTACCGTTACAGGCGAGGCTTTCTGTAAATTGGGTAAAAATATTCCTGAATACGTATATCCAGGCGAAATGTGGGCAGGTCCACCAAAACTTGACGGTACTTATGACGTTGACGACTCGGTAACAGCGCTTATCCGTACCGAAGGTCCCACCATTACCGTTAACGGCGCGTGGGCGCAAAATCTTGACAAAGAGGAAATGTATATCGACTTTTTGGGTGACAAAGGCGGCGTGCGTATTGATTATTACACCAAGGATTTCACCGTTTATACAACAAAAGACGGTCAGGTTTATTCATATAAGCCCGAATTTGAAAAGAACGACCAGTTTGTTACCGAAATCAACGAGTTTGTTGACTGCATAAAAACAGGCAAAAAATTAGCGTCTCATATTGATACCAACATTATTACCTCTCGTATGATGCAGGCTATATATGACTCATCTGACGCGCATAAAGAAATCGCTTTAGATTAAGGAGAAAACATAATGATTAAAGTTGGTTTTATAGATTATTATCTTGATGAATGGCACGCAAACAGCGCGCCTGCTCATTTAGAAAAGCAGTCCGACGGCGAAATAAAGGTTTGTTGCGCTTACGGCGAAATCGCAAACCCCGTAAACGGTACCACAAGCGAGCAGTGGTGTGAAAAAATGGGTGTAGAGCACTGCGCTACTATTGCCGAAGTTATCGAAAAAAGCGACGTTTTAATGGTTTTTGCGCCCGACAACTGCGAGCGCAAAGAGGACCTTTGCCGCGAGGCGCTTGCCAGCGGTAAGCCCTGTTTTGTCGACAAACCTTTCGGTACGGATTTGGCATCTGCCAAGCGTATGTTTAACATAGCCGAAAAAAGCGGCACACCCTGCTATACCTGTTCTGCTCTTCGCTATGCGCAAGAGTATTACACAGTAGACCGCAAGGCTATAAAGTCTCTTGTTGCAATGACACCTCAAAACTCTTATGATAACTATATTCTTCATGCTTTAGAGCCTGCTATGATGCTTATGGAAGAGCCTGCAAAACGCGTAAGCGCTGTTTGCAAGGATGACGCTTTTTATTCTGTAACAGTAGAAATGGTAAGCGGTAGATACATAGTTATTAACAGTCTTAACTATGATAGCCCATATATGATGAATATATCAATCCCCACCAGTAATAAACTGATTGACTGCAGTTATGATTTTTGGATTTATCATTACAAGGCAATGGTAGAGTTTTTTAAAACAGGTGTAGCGCCTGTATCTCATAAAGAAACTCTTATGATTGCGGCAGCCCGTGAAGCAGGCAAAAAGAGTCTGACTTTAAACGGCGAATGGGTAGAGGTTGACAATAACTACCAATAAGATGTAAAATAGTAGCGTGGTTTTCCACGCTACTATTAATTTTGGGGTAAATGGTTTGAAAAGAATAAAAATATACAGTGAACTTGTGTATGTAATAGCGCAGTTTGGACTCGCCCTTGCCGTAGCAATTATGGCGGCGGCAGATTTTGGTGTTTCTATGATTGTGGCGCCCGCTTACATATTAAGCCAAAAATTCACAATATTTACTTTTGGTCAGTGGGACTATATAATACAGGGCGTTTTATTCATAATCTTTTGTTTTGCTATGAAAAAATTTAAGTTTACGTACTTTGTGTCGTTTATTACCTGTGTGATTTACGGTACAATACTTGATATGTGGCGCGCGGTAATTCCTGTGCTTAATCCTCAAATAACTGCACCGGGCAGTATGGACTTGTGGGTGCGTATCGTTATGTTTATTGTAGGCGAATTGCTTACGGCATTTACCGTAACGCTCTTTTTTAAGACCTATATCTATCCGCAGGTGTGCGACCTTTTTGTAAAGGGAATTGTGGCAAAGTGCGGATTTGACCAGACAAAGTGCAAGCGCATTTTTGATTTTTGTTGCTTTGCGCTGTCGATAGTACTCACACTTGTATTGTTCAGAGATTTTGTCGGTATTAAGTGGGGTACGGTTATAATAACCTTGATAAACGGTTTGCTTATAGGGCTTTGCTCAAAACTTTATAATAAATTTTTTGAAACTGTACCGCTGTTTCCGCGACTTGCAGAAAAGTTTGAATTTTAGGAAGGAATTAAAATTATGACCTATAACGAAATCAAAAAAAATAAAGCCATACACAACTATATAACCGCGGCAGACGCGTCACTTTCGGCGCTGGGCTACACCGAACACAGTTTTGCCCACGTGACCGCAGTCGCTGAAAAAGCAGGTTATATATTAGAGACTTTGGGTTACGATGCCCGTACGGTAGAACTTGTAAAAATTGCAGGCTATTTGCACGATATCGGCAATCTTGTAAACCGTATTGACCACAGCCAGAGCGGTGCGGTTATGGCTTTTAGAATTTTAGACAAATTAGGCTTTAATTCAGAAGAAATTGCCGATATTGTAACTGCAATAGGAAATCACGATGAGGGTACGGGCGTACCTGTAAGCGAATTTGCTGCGGCGCTAATTTTAGCCGATAAGTCAGACGTTCGCCGCAACCGTGTGCGAAATCAAGATGAAACAACCTTTGATATACACGACAGGGTAAACTATTCGGTAACAAGTGCTACGTTGCAGATAAGTGAGGATAAAAAATCTATAGAGTTGTCGCTTGCAATAGATACGCAGTACGGTTCGGTTATGGACTATTTTGAAATTTTTATGCAGCGTATGATACTGTGTCGAAAAGCCGCAGAAAAGTTAGGGCTTAAGTTTAAACTTGTTATAAACAATCAACAGTTGGTATAAAATCAGGCTGTCTCAATAAGCGCAGATCAAAAGGAAAAAGACTTTCTGCATCTTATTGAGACAACCTTTTTATCTTTATTCTTCGGGTTGTTCAAGTTGTTCGGGCTGGGGTTTGGTGTTTTGAATAATCGGCGTTTCAGGCACCTGTTCAGTCGGTGTGGAATGATAATAACAATAGTTTTTATCAACAGGATTATAAATATATGCCATTGGGTCTGGGTGCTGATAGCCCTTGTTTCTGCAAGCAAAGAGACAGAACGGCGCCGCAAACGGAACAAGCAAATAAATCAAGAAATATTTAAGCGTCTTTTCAGGAACAGTCGATTCAAAAATTTTATATACACAAACGTATGTGAGCGTTTGCAATGCCATCATAGCGACCATAACTAAAATTAAAACAATATAAAAAATTACAATAGGTGCAATCATTTTTAATGCAAACTCTTCGGTAAGCGTTTCGTTTGAAGGTTCTAACCCTAACATTATGATTAGTATAAAAAACACTATATAAATTACAAAAAATGATGCAATACTCGCTACCGAAAGGATAAGCAGAGTCTTGTCCCAACGCCTGTCAATACCATTTTGTTTATCGTGGTCGCGGGCAAGTGCGCCTGCTATCCAATAATTACCGCACGGTATCCACGCAAGCCAAGGGTTTGCAATACCGCGTCGGCGCGCTAAAGTATGAAAAGCCAACGACTGCAAAACATATGCGGCTACAAGAAATCCCATCAAAATAAGATAGATAAACAAAACAACAATTACTATACCGGTTGCCATAGTTTCTCCCATAACAAAACCTCCTTTTAATTTTAATATATCACTATATTAAAATTAAATCAAGATATTTTTACGTAGTAATTCTACTTGTAAAGCGGCTTTTAATATGGTATTATTTAAAACAGTAAATTTAAAATTTAAAAGGATTGATTTTAATGGGCTTTGGAATTGCTTTCAGTAACGTGTTGCTGACGCTTTTGTACATAATACCTGGCTTTATATGCTGTAAAACAAAAATTGCTAAGGCAGAACATCTGTCAAGCCTTTCGGCAATACTTATGTACGTTTGCTCACCATGTATGATAGTATCATCTTTTTTAGAGACTGAACGTTCATTGCAAAATGCAGGTCGTATAATGCTGTTTTTTGTGGTGTCACTTGCTATTCAGGCAGTGCTTACTTTTGTATTGTACGCGGTTTTTCACAAAAAATTTAAGGATGTAAAATACCGTATGCTTACGGTAAGTTTTGGGCTTGGTAACGCGGGCTTTTTTGGCATACCCATTATTCAGGCATTGCTACCTGGGCACCCCGAGGTTGCTTGCTTTGCCTGCGTTTATATTGTAGGTATGAATATGCTTACCTTTACGATCGGCGCATACTGTCTTACGGGCGATAAAAAACGTATGGCGTTCAAAAGAGCCTTTTTAAATCCCTCGTTTATAAGCCTTGTGGTAGCGCTCGTTTTGTATGCGTTAAATGCCAAAAGCATTATGCCGACAATGCTTACCGATGCGATAAGTTTGTTAAAAGCGACAACAACTCCGCTTTGTATGATTATTTTGGGTATTCGTCTTGCGTCGGTTTCGTTTAAAAAATTGTTTTCGCGAGGTTTTGTCTATGTTACTTGCGCCTGCAAGTTGCTTGTGTTCCCGTTTATATGCCTTGCGATAATTTATTTCTTACCGCTTGATAACGTCTTTAAAGCCGCGATGTTTATTTTGGGCGGTACACCCTGCGCCTCGGTAATGCTTAACATTGCCGAAATGTATCAGGGCGAGACCGAACTTGCCGCAAATTGCGTACTGCTTAGCACACTGCTTTGTGTGTTTACAATACCTGTTCTTAATATAGTATCAACTGCATTATTTACCTAAAAAAAGCCGTGCTTTGCACGGCTTTTAATATTGTTTAAAATAAAGATTTAATCCAATTAAGTATAGTAAAGTTATCTGCAAATTCATAGGTTATAATACCCATTATAAATACAAAAACTATAATTATAGGCAAAACATAGGTAAGATACGGACGCAAAACGCGAGCCACCTTTGGTCCCTTGCCTGTGTTGGCTTCGTTTAGGAAGTTATCAAACCCCCAGCCCTTTTTACTCGTGCAGAAAAGAATATACACAAGCGAGCCTAACGGTAATAGGCAGTTGCTCACAATGAAATCTTCAAGGTCAAGTATTGCGGTTCCCGAATTAAAGGGGTGAAAATCTTTCCAAACATTATAACCCAATGCGCAGGGCAGAGACAACACAAGTATCGCCGTACCGCATATAATACAGGCTTTAATACGTGACCAGTTGGTTAATTCGCGTACACAGGCAAGTATGTTTTCAAACACGGCGATAATGGTAGACATTGCCGCAAAGAACATAAACAAAAAGAAAAGTGAGCCCCACCATCTGCCGCCTGACATACTGTTAAACACCTTTGCCATAGCCACAAACAAAAGGCTGGGTCCGTTATCAGGGTCTACGTCAAAGGTAAAGCAAGCGGGGAATATTATAAGTCCTGCAACGATTGCTACAAAAGTGTCAAGTATAAGTATGTTTATCGATTCACCCATAAGGGTTCGTTCTTTACCGATATAACTGCCAAAAATAGACATAGCGCCTATACCAAGACTTAAAGTAAAGAATGATTGATTCATAGCGCCAACAATTACGTCGCCGTTTATTTTGCTTATATCGGGTTTAAGATAAAATGTAAGTCCCTCTTTTGCGCCGCTTAAGGTAAATCCGTTTATCGCCAACACTATCATAAGCAAAAGCAGTAAAATCATCATATATTTGGTGATTCGTTCAACACCTTTTTGTAAACCGAATGAAAGTATAACAAAGCCAAGTACCACAACAAGCGCCATATATCGTATCATTATGGTGGGGTTTGACAGCATATTATCAAAAAGGTTTGCCGATGCCGTATCGCTAATGCCTGTCATATCGCCCTTAAGAAAACTTACAAAGTAGTAAAGTATCCAACCCGAAACCGAGGTGTAAAACATCATAAGCAGTGTATTGCCTGCAAGCGCCGAAATACCGTGCAGATGCCATTTGTGGTTTGGTTTTTGTAACTTTTGAAAACTTTTCACAGGGCTTGCCTGACTGGCGCGGCCTACCGAGAACTCCATAATCATAACGGGAAGCCCCATTATAAGTAAGAACATTAGGTATAAAATCACAAATATACCGCCGCCGTATTCACCGCACATCCAAGGGAATTTCCACACGTTGCCGCAACCTATGGCGCAGCCCGCGCTAAGCAGAATAAAGCCGAGTCTGCTACCTAATTTTTCTCTTTCCATAAAAATCTCCTAAAATATAAATTGCCAAAACATTTTACCAAATATATTAATTTTAGTCAAGTAAAGTATTTTACATTGATTTTATGATAAAAATGTGATAACATAAATAAAAAGGCGAAGGTGATTTTAT
>CAYOVQ010000021.1:0-13319 GCA_964407485.1 uncultured Ruminococcus sp. | reverse complement strand
CTTGCCGCAACAAGTATTGCGTATTTGTGATTACACCTCGCGCTTTTAAATTTTCTTGTGAAGAAAACGCCCGTTATTTTGTAAACAGTTTTATACATAAGCACATTTCCTATAAATTTTGACACTTTGTTAATAACATTAATAACCAATTTTAAAATTTCCATAGCACTTACATCATAAGCTCAATAAATTTAAGAATCAACGGCGCCCGCCTTAAGAATGCATTAAGTGTTTTTAAGAAAATATTAAGGGTATATTTTACTTGTAATTCTGTCAATAATGTTATATAATAAATTAAATATATTTAGATTGGGGTGTTAGTGCTTGCTGATAAGTGCAATACAAAACGGATTAAGTTTATCCGAGATTATAATATACGCTTTATCTTCATTTGTAGTAATCTTTTTAACATTACCTATTCATGAGTGGGCACACGGATTTGTATCAACAAAATTAGGTGACCCCACACCGCGTTATCAAGGCAGACTGACACTTAACCCTATGGCTCATATTGACTGGTTGGGCGCCGCGGGTATACTGCTTTTTGGTATTGGTTGGGCAAAGCCCGTGCAGGTAAATGCCCGCTATTATAAAAATCCCAAATGGGGTATGGCACTTGTTGCATTAGCAGGTCCGATTTCTAACCTTATCGTTGCGTTTGTTTCAATATTCTTATACAGAATCATACAGACAGTTGTATTGTTTACGGGCGTATTAACTGACAACTATACACTGCTTTTTGTTATTTCACTGTTTTTTGCATCTATTGCTCAAATAAATGTGCATCTGGCTGTATTTAATCTTATTCCCATACCGCCGTTTGACGGTTCAAGAATACTTTTTACCTTTTTGCCGCAAAAATATTATTTTAAGATTATGCAGTATGAAAGATATATCTTTTTAGGTGTTTTAGTTTTGCTTTACACAGGTATATTAGATGCACCGATTAATTTTTTGTCGGATGCAATGCTTAGTGGTATTTCAGCGCTTGCAACTTTACCCTTTAAACTACTTGGAGTGTGAATGATGGAACAGACGGCAACCCTGTCTTATAAAGTGGAAAATTTTGAAGGTCCGCTTGATTTGCTTTTGCAACTTATAGCGCGCAACAAACTTAATATTTATGATATTCAACTATCTGTACTTATAGAGCAGTATCTTGAACAGATGGAGGTTTTTCGCTCGCAGGAAATGGAAATTTCAAGCGAGTTTCTTGAAATGGCATCGCGTCTTATTTATATGAAAACGGTAAGTTTATTACCAAAGCACGATGAAATTGTAAGGCTTAAAGAAGAACTCACAGGCGAACTGCTTGAATATCAACTCTGTCGCGAAATGGCTGATAAACTTGGCAATATGACAGGCGGTTTTGACCGTTTTGTACGTGTGCCCACAGAATATGATTTTGATAAAACGTATGAACTTGTACACAGCAGTGATGTTATGTATCAGTCTTATCTCGCGGCGGTAGGCCGCGGACAGCGCAGACTTCCGCCAAATGTTACGCCTTTTACAAAAATAGTAGCAAAAAAGATAGTTTCGGTATCAACCAAAATTGTTTTTGTAATACGCAAACTTGTAAAAGGCGGCAGCAGTAAACTTTCCTCGCTTTACAAAACCGCCCGTAGCCGTTCGGAACTGGTAGCTACTTTTTTAGCAGTACTTGAACTGTGCAAGGCAAACCGTGTAGAGATAAGCGGAGACACTGCCGATACCGCAGAAATAAAGATTATTAAGGGGCATAAAAGAGGATGAACAAACAACAGACAATAGCAGCTATAGAAGCAGTATTATTTGCTTCGGGCGATCCTATAAGCATAGACAGGCTTTCTCAAACATTTGAGATTAAACCCGAAGAAATTGAGAAATATATTAAAGAACTTGAAAGCAAACTTGAGTCAAACAATAGCGGATTTTATGTGGTGCGTCTTGAAAACACATACCAACTTGTAACCCGTGAAGAGTATGCGCCTTATATAAAAAAGGCTTTTGATATCAAGCGCCGTACACCTCTTTCTCCCGCAAGTCTCGAGGTTTTGGCAGTAATCGCCTACAACCAACCCGTAACACGCGCTTTTATAGAGCAGGTGCGCGGTGTTGACTGTTCGGGCGTTGTGTCAACCCTTGTTGAAAAAGGTCTTATAGAAGAAAGAGGCCGTCTTGAATTGCCGGGCAGACCGTTGCTTTACGGCACTACCAAAACATTTTTGCGCAGTTTTAGTTTAAGCGACCTTGGTGACCTGCCGCCGCTTCCAAAGGACAACCCCGAAGTAAACGATATTGGCGAACAACTTGAAATTCAGGAAGAATTGGTTGGAGATGTTAAGCCGTGATAGCGTGGCTTGTTGTTTTAAGTATATTGTTTTTGCTTTTTATTCTGCTTGTGTTACCTGTCACCGCAGATTTATCTTATGAAAAGGTTTTTTCGTATCGCATTAAATATGCAGGATTTGTTTTGCTTGACAGTGAAAAAAGGGTAGACATTAAAAAGATAAAAAGAAAAAAGAAAAAATCGCAGGTCACAGATACTGCGCCTTCAAAAGAGCAAAGCGGTAAAGAGGATAATTTCTTCAAAAAGACCTATAAACAAAAAGGTTTTTTCGGTGCGGTTAAGTATTTTAGCAAACTTTTGATGATGTTGCTTAAAAAACTTTGGTTTGTTGTAAAGCGGCTTAAATTTACCCGCTTTAAACTTGACATAACTGTCGCAACCCACGATGCCGCAAACACAGCGATAGAGTATGGCGGTATTTGTTCTGCGATATATCCAACGCTTGCTTTTCTTTATACAAATGCCAAATTTAAATCAAAAGAGGTAAATATAAGCGCCGATTTTGATAAAACAGAATCAGAGGTTTCGGCGTCAATCTCGGTGACTACAAGGTTGATATTCTTTTTAATTGTCGCGCTTTCAGCGCTTTTTGAGTTTTTAAAACTACAACGTAAGGAACGTGAAAAACATGAGCGAAAATAACATTAAGAGTGTAATGGACACCACTATGGAAAAGTTGCGCACTATGGTAGATGCCGACACCATTATCGGCACACCTGTCGTGGTGGGCAATATAACACTTTTACCCGTGTCAAGAGTTTCGTTTGGTCTGGCTACAGGTGGCAGTGATTTTCCAAACAAAAGCGGTCAACAACTTTTTGGCGGTGGCGGCGGCGCAGGCGTTACGGTTAATCCCGTAGCATTTATATGCATTAACGGCGATAACGTTCATATGATGCCTGTTTACAGTGAAATGAATACTATTGATAAGGCTATAAATATGGCGCCCGAACTTATAGACAAGATAAAGAGCCTTTTTGATAAAAAGACCGAGATACCTGTGGAAGAATAACATAAAATCAAAAACCTTACTCATAAAATTTATGGGTGAAGTTTTTTGAAAAAGATAATTTGTTTTTTGCTTTGCATCATTTTGCTCTCATATACGGTCGAGGTATCGGCTCACAACATATCAGCAAAAGCGGCGGTTGTAATATGCGGTGATACCGGCGAGATTTTATATTCCCAAAACTGCGACCAGCGTCTTCCAATGGCAAGTACAACCAAAATTATGACGGCGTTATTGCTCTGTGAGTTAGGAGGAGACTTAACACAGGAGATTGTCACTACACATGAGATGGTAACTGTCGAGGGTTCGTCAATGGGTTTGCAGGTAGGGGATACGGTATCGTATCACGACCTGCTTTACGGTATGATGTTAGCATCGGGAAACGATGCCGCAAACACCACCGCGATAGCGCTGGCGGGCAGTGTGGATAAATTTGTTGACCTTATGAATGAACGTGCTATAAGCATGGGACTAAAAGACACTAATTTTGTAACCCCGTCGGGACTTGATGCCGACCAACACTACACCACCGCATACGAGTTGGCGCTTATTGCAAAAGAGGCGCTTTCTAATGAGACTTTTGCCAAAGCCGCCGCATCACAATCGGCGCGGTTGTGCTACGGCAATCCGCCATACAACCGCACACTTAGTAATCATAACAAGTTGCTAAAAATGTATGATGATATAGTCGGTGTAAAAACAGGTTTTACAAAAAAATCGGGCAGGTGTCTGGTTTCTGCCTCCAAAAAAGACGGTCGATTTGTGATTGCGGTAACACTCAATGACAGCAATGATTGGCAGGACCACCGTACTCTTTTGGATTTAGGACTCTCTCTTGTTGAAACAAAAGAATTTTCACCGCAAGACCGCAAACTTACGGTTGATATTGCAAACGGAGAAAAACTTGATGTATCGATTCCGTCGGTGTCAATAAACATAACCGAAAATACAAGCGTTACATATCAGATAAGTTTACCGCAGTTTTTATATTTACCCATAAAAGCAGGGGATAATATAGGTACAATCAGTTATTATTGCAACGGCAGTGAAATATGCGTAAAACCGATAGTGGCAGAAAACGACCTTTACAACAGCAGTAATAAATTTATTTTATTTAAAGAAATATTTAAAAGCATACTATCAAGTATTTAGGAGATAAAAATGAAGGATAATAAAATAAGACTTCAAAAACATTTGTCTGCCTGCGGCATTGCTTCACGCAGAAAAGCAGAAGAATTAATAGAGGCAGGCAAGGTGCGCGTAAATGGCAGAATTGCAATCTTGGGCGACAAGGTTGACCCCAAACGCGACAAGATAACCGTAAGAGGTAAAAATGTTGTAGCCGTTACTCAAAAGGTT
Organism: uncultured Ruminococcus sp.; assembly: GCA_964407485.1. Classification (GTDB taxonomy): domain Bacteria; phylum Bacillota; class Clostridia; order Oscillospirales; family Acutalibacteraceae; genus UBA737. The sequence goes on along the minus strand of CAYOVQ010000021.1, from coordinate 8,619 downwards.
TACATAATGCTTCATAAGCCGCGCGGATATGTTACCACAATGAGCGACGAGTTTGACCGCAAAAATGTGGCAGACCTTGTTAAAGATGTGGGTGTTAAGGTCTTCCCTGTAGGACGTCTTGACCGCGATTCCGAAGGTCTGCTTATTATGACAAATGATGGTGAACTTGCTAATATAATTACCCATCCGTCAAGTCACGTAAACAAAACCTACCGAGTAACAGTGGGCGGCGCTGTTGACGATGACCAGATAAAAAAACTTTGCGAAGGTGTTGTTATCGACGGCAGAAAAACACAGCCGTGCGATGTGTTCGTTATAGAGCGTCGTGAAGACAGAACAGTGCTTAATTTTATTATTCATGAGGGCAGAAACCGTCAGATAAGAAAAATGTGCGATGCGGTAGGGCTTAACGTTTTAAGACTTAAGCGTATCGAGATTGCAGGTGTAAAGTTGGGCGGGCTAAAGTCGGGTTCATGGCGAGAACTTAACGAAAGAGAACTTACAAGACTTGAAAATATTTCAAAATCAAAGGACGAAGACCAATGATAAGTGTAATACCTTGTAAGGACAATGCAGAGATCGAAATATTATTTAAAAAACACAATCTAAAAACAAATGAGTTTTCGGGATGCGTTATAGCGCGCGCAGGCGACGAGTTTTTGGGCTACTGTTTATATGACCTTACAGCAAAAACAATGACCGTTTTCGCGGTTGAACCGCAGGAGGATATACCCCTTGCCGACGGAATACTGCGAAGCGCTTTGCACGTAGCGGCAGAAAATTTTGTGCTTGATGCATACTATGATGAATCAGCGCCCGAAAAATTATTTGAAATGCTCGGTTTCATAAAAAACAGAGAAGAAAAGCGCCTTAATATTGATAAACTTTTCGGCGGATGCAACTGTCACAATAAAAATTAAAAAAATACTTGCAAAATATTAAAGTTTATGTTATTATAATTGTTGCGTATTTTATCGAATATTCGATTTGTATATTTGGAGGTAAAAAAATGAACGTTTGGGAAATAATTTTAGGAATCTTTATGATTTTAGTGTCGGTTGCTATTATCGGTGTTATCTTATTACAGCAAGGTCACAGATCAGGTGTTAACGGTGCAATATCAGGCGCCGCAGATACATTCCTTTCTAAAAACAAGGCTCGCACCGTTAATGCAAAACTTGCTCGCTTTACAAAGTACGGCGTAATACTTTTCTTTGTGCTTGTTCTTGTAGCAGGTGCTATTTCGCTTAACAAATAATTATCAAATAAAAAAGAGTCTTATCATCTGTGATAAGACTCTTTTTTATTTGTTGTTTTAGGTTTGTTTTTATCTAAATGTTTTGCTCTGTATTTTGTGGGTGATAAGTCGTACATATCTTTAAAACAGTTGGAGAAGTATGCTGTATCGATGAAACCGCACGAAATTGCTATATGTCTAATTGATTCTTCGGTTTTTTCAAGTAATTTACGCGCGCGTTCAAGCCTTTGGGTGCGGATGTATTTCGTTAAGGTAATACCTGTTGCTTTTTTAAATTTTCGGCAAAAATAAGATTTGTCATAGCCAAATTTGCGGCTCACATCTGAAACAGAAATATCTTTAGTGAAATTTGCATTTATGTAGTTAATGACACTATCAAATCTTTCTTTTTTTTGCGGTGTTATGTGTTTGTCATCTATGCAGTATTGGCAAAGCAATCCTAAAAGAGTATAAAGGCATCCCATAGTTTCAAGCGGGTGATATTTGTCTTTGCTAAGTTGCATATTAACTATTTTTTCAGCAAGTTGTACTATTTGAGGAATATTGGTTTTGTGTTGAAAGCGTATATTACCGTTAATTATAGGTTCGATATACTGCTTGGAAGAAACCGTTCCGTTAAGCAGGTCGGCGATTTCAAACATTATAACATAACATTCGTAACCCTCGTGACTTGCTTTTCCACTATGTAATACGGTAGGTGATACAATTGAGAGTTCACCTTTTTTTACCAATACTTTTTGATCATTACAGAATAGTTCAAGACACCCCGATTTAATCAAATGCATTTCTATGCGGTCATGCCAGTGTTGTTCAAAGCCAAGCGCATCGGGGGTTAGACGGGTGTTTAATATTTTTACTGATGTTTCACCAAAAACTACGGGTGTTAATTCTTTTTTGTAGTTCAGTTGCATAACATGGCACCTCAAAGCAAAAAGTCAAAATTATCTAAATTAAAGTCAAAATTATCCAATCGATGTTTTTGCGTATATGTTATCATAACAAGGTCAAAAAATCAATCCTTTTGGGAGGAAGATATTATGAAAATAGGTAATATGATTAATTTTTCAGAGCGTGAGACACTCGAAAAGTATTTTCAGCAACTTTTATATTTTGGCTTTGATAATTGTCAACTCGCTTCTTGGAATCCAAACGACTGGACCGACGAAAATGCCGCTATGGTAAATGAACTTACCCAAAAATACGGCATTACTGTTTCTGCCTTTTGGTGCGGTTGGGCAGGACCTGTGGTATGGGACTTTTATGACGGTCAGTTAACCCTTGGTCTTGTTCCGCCCGAATATCGTGCAATGCGTGTGCAAAATCTTTGCGACGGTGCTGATTGGGCAAAAAAAATAGGCGTTACCGATGTGATTACCCATATGGGCTTTATTCCCGAAAATCCAAATGACCCTAACTTTGCGCCTTTTTGTATTGCGGTTAGAACCGTTGCACAACACTTGAAGAAAAATGACCAATGGTTGCTTTTTGAAACAGGACAGGAAACTCCCGTTACAATGATGCGCTGTTTTGAAAAGGTTAATATGGATAACCTTGGTATTAATCTTGACACAGCAAACCTTATACTTTACGGCAGAGCAAACCCTGTTGATGCGCTTGATGTTTTTGGCAAATATGTTCGCAATATTCACGCAAAAGATGGTTTTTACCCCACAAACGGACACTCTTTGGGACAAGAGGTTCGTCTTGGCGACGGCAAGGTAGATTTTATGGCTCTGTTTAAAAAACTTAAAGAACTTGAATATGACGGTTACATTACCATTGAACGTGAAATTTGGAATGAGCAACAACAACCCGATATAATTCATGCAAGAGATTATCTTACAGAAATTATAAACGAGGTTTACGGAGGATAAGCGTATGTTAAAGGTTGGTTTAATCGGCGTTGGCGGCATCAGCGGCGCGCATATTCCCGCGTGGCTTAATTTAGAGGGTGTTCAACTTGTAGCGCTTTGCGATGTAAGACCCGAACAGATGGAAAAATATCCTGATATAAGACATTATACAGACTTTGATGATATGTTAACTCACGAAGAACTTGACATTTTGGATATCTGTCTTCCTACATATTTACACGCAGACTATTCTATCAAGGCTATGGAAAAGGGCATTAATGTTTTGTGTGAAAAGCCTATTTCTTTAAAGCGTGAAGATGTTAAGCGAGTATACGATACTGCCAAAAAGAACAACGTTAAGTTTATGGTAGCACACGTAATTCGTTTTTGGCGCGAATACGAGTTTGTTAAAAATGTTTATGAAAGTGGTAAATACGGCAAACTTCTTTCGGGTAATATGGTGCGTCTTAGCGCATTTCCCGCTTGGAGTTGGGACAACTGGATGATGGACGAAAAACGCAGCGGTTTTGTTCCGTATGATTTACATATCCACGATTTAGATTATTTGGTCTATGCTTTTGGTGCGCCTAAAGATATTAAATCTTACCGCAGTAAAATGCCTGATCAGGACTATATAAACGTGACATACGATTTTGGCGATTTCTTTATAAATGCCGAATCTTCTTGGTATGCGTCACCGTATCCTTTTACAGCGCAGTTCCGTTTTCAGTTTGAAAACGCTATAATCTCTAATGAGGGACAGGGACTTAAAATTTTTGAGCGCGGCGGTAATGTTCTTGACCTTGCAGAAGCGGCAACAGGGGACACAGGCGAAATCAATCTGCCAAAGAGCAGCGCTTATGCCGAAGAAATTATATACTTTGTTGATTGCGTTAAAAACAACAAGGCGGCAAACAAGGTAAAACCCGAAGAACTTGAAACCGTTATAGATATACTTAACAGTCTATAATTTGTCTCACATATGAATATTTGAATAAAAAATCTTGTTAAAGTTTTAAATGCTTTAACAAGATTTTTTTAACTTAAAATTATATAATTTGCAATTTTATTCTACAGGCGTGTAAAAAACATCAATTACCGTTTGCAGTAAAGAGTCTTTGTCCGCATAAAATTCTACCCATTCATCGCCCTGCTTTAGTTCACCGTCTATGGTGTTATAATTTAATGCATCCCCAAAATTCATAGTCAGGCAGTTTTGTGCAAGATATGTTATCTGCGCAAAAGAAACGTTTGTTGAAAAATAGGGGGAGAGACTGTTATAGTATTTAGAAAGATTTGAAAAATCACTCATAATGGTATTGCCCGTCTTATTCATAAGGGCTGATAAAAATTGTTTTTGGCGTTGCATACGGCGTTGATTTGCTTCGGCATCGTCTCCGCGAAACTGTATATATGCAAGAGCCGTATTGCTGTTAAGGTTTAGTTTTTGTCCCTTTTTAAAAAGGTATTTACTGTTTGTAGAATCTTCAAGACAGGTTAATTCTATACCGCCTAACATATCGGTAAGTTTACCAACGCCGTCCATTTCAATCGTAACATATGAACTGATGTTTATTCCATAAAGCAGACGTTTTACAGATGTCATTACGTTTTTACTGGATTCTTCTGCGGTGTTGCCGTAGGCATACGCGAGACACAACTGTTCTGTTTTTGTGCCTGCATATTGACCGTCGGAAGTATAAAGGTTTACGTCTACCATTGTTTCTCGCGATATAGGAATAATATTTGTATTTTTGGTTTTGGTATCAATTGTTGCTACAAAAACAACGTCCGCCTGACCGTTGTTGCCAGCGCCAAAATTTTGGTTAACATTATCACGGTCAATGCCCATTACCAACGTACTTACTATGTTTTTGTTAAGCACATACTTTTTGCCGTTATAGGTTATCGTGTCTTCATCTTCAATTTCTACAGCATCAACGGAAATATGTGTATCGTCCTTATGAAATTGCGTTTTACCTATATACGTTAAAATAAAAAAAGCAGAAACCAATGCCAGTATAAGCGCAAGAATTATTGACAAAATAATAATTATTATTTTTTTGCTCTTCTTCATTTTATCACCAAGCATATTATAAATCTTGTCAATATTTATGTCAATGCAAAAAAACAGTAGAAAAAATATAATGTATGTAGTATAATACTAAGGTTAATATATTTCAAAAGGGGTAATCTGATGAAAATTATTATCGTAGGTTGCGGAAAAATCGGTTCAACTTTGGTAGAAAGTCTTGAGAGTGAAGGACACGACGTTATCGCTGTAGACAGTAGTCAAAAGGTTATAGATGAGATAAGCAATATCTATGATGTTATGTGTGTTTGCGGTAACGGTGTAGATAACGATACCCTCAACGAAGCGGGAGTGTCTAATGCCGAATTGCTTATATCGGTAACCGATTCAGATGAAATTAATATGCTTATCTGCTTTATTGCAAAAAAGATGGGAGCCGCACACACTGTAGCGCGAGTGCGCAACCCTGAATTTAACGATAAAAGAATGGGGCAGGTAAAGCAGTATCTTGATATTTCGTTCACCATTAATCCTGAACTTTTAGCCGCACAAGAAATCTTTAATATTTTAAAATTACCCGCCGCTATAAATATTGAAACCTTTTCAAGAAGAAATTTTGAAATGGTAGAACTTCTTCTTAAAGAGGATTCTCATCTTAACGGAATGAGCCTTGTTGAACTGCGAAAAAAATACAAAGCAAATTATTTGATTTGCGTTGTAAAACGCGGCAATGAAATATATATTCCCGACGGTAATTTTGTGCTTGAATGCGGAGATCATATTTGTCTTTCCGCTAATTTTTCAGAGATACAAAAATTACTTAAAATGTTGGGTCTTGCAAAAAAACATTCAAAAAACGTTATGATTTTGGGCGCAAGCACCACTGCGTATTATCTTTCAAAAATGCTGTTGCGTTCAGGCAGTGACGTTACAATAATTGACAAGGATATAAACCGATGCAGTCAGTTTGCCGAAATATTGCCAAACGCTGTTGTTATAAACGGTGACGGCGCCGAGCCAGAAGTTTTATTGGAAGAGGGAATAACCTCGGTCGATGCGTTTGCTTCGCTTACGGGTATGGATGAAGAGAATATTCTTATTTCTTTCTTTGCCCAGTCACAAAATGTTCCGCGTGTTATTGCAAAGGTTAATCGTAATGAACTTGCCTCTATGGCAGAAAAGATTGGTCTTGACTCTATTGTATCGCCTAAAAAAGCGGTATCAAACGTTGTTACAAGTTACGCGCGTGCTTTGCAAAACACTTTGGGCAGTAACGTTGAAACAATGTACAAGTTAATGGACGGTAGTGTAGAAGCGCTTGAATTTAACGTTCAGGCGGATTTTAAGAGTCTGCATATTCCAATAAAAGATATGAAATTAAAAGAAGACGTTCTTATCGCGGGCATAATAAGAAAAAGAAAAGCCTTTGTGCCTACAGGTGATGATGAGATTGTTGCAGGCGATAAAATTATTGTGATAGCAAAATCAAACGAGCAAAAAATGAATGACCTTTCGGATATTTTGAGGTAAACTGAAATGAATAAGAGAATGGTATTCAGGACAGTTGGCAGGCTGTTACAGATTTTAGCGGTTCTATTACTGGTTCCTGCTGTTGTGGCAATTATATACAGTGAAGCAAGGCAGTTTTTTGCGTTCTTTGTTACAGCAATTTGTGCTTTTGGTATCGGTTTTATTATAAATCTTGTTACCAAAACAAAAAATAGGGTTATATACGCAAAAGACGGTTTTGCTATAACGGCGCTTGCGTGGATTATTATGGCGCTTGTGGGTGCTGTGCCTTTTACTGCATCAGGTGATATTCCGTCGTATGTTGACGCAGTATTTGAGACGGTAAGCGGCTTTACCACTACGGGTGCGTCCATACTTAAGGACGTAGAGGCTTTAAGTCACAGCGCGCTTTTTTGGCGCAGTTTTACCCACTGGATAGGCGGTATGGGTGTGCTTGTATTTGTTATGGCAATAATACCCAATTTTACCGACCGTTCAATTCATATTATGCGCGCCGAGATGCCAGGACCAATAATAGGCAAACTTGTACCGCGCGTTAAAGATACTGCCAAGATTTTATATCTTATATATATTTTTCTTACCGTAGTGCAGATTGTTCTGTTGTTTGCGGGCGGTATGCCTGTGTTTGACAGTGTTGTGCATTCACTTGGTACTGCGGGTACAGGTGGATTTTCTATAAAATCAGACGGGCTTGCGTCTTACAGTCCCTACTGTCAATGGGTCATTACAATATTTATGTTGATTTTCGGTGTAAACTTTAACCTGTACTATCTTATGCTTATGAGAAAGTTCAGCACCGCAATAAAAAGTGGGGAGTTATGGGCATACGTTTCAATCGTTGGTGTAAGCATTGTGCTTGTAACTCTTAATATAATGCCGCAATACAGCAATTTTTCAGAATCGTTGAGACATTCGGCTTTTCAGGTTTCATCAATAATTACAACCACAGGTTATGCTACAACCGATTTTAATTTATGGCCTGATTTTTCAAAGGCAATACTTGTTATTCTGATGTTCTCTGGCGGTTGCGCAGGTTCAACCGCAGGTGGATTTAAAGTTGCCCGTATAGTTATACTGTTTAAAAATATTAAGCGCGAGACAAGAAAAATGGTTCATAAGCGTTCGGTAAGTACGGTGCATTTTGAGGGCAAACCGATTGATGAAACTACATTTAACGGAGTTAACACATATCTTGCAATATATATGATATGTTTGTTAGTAGTGTTTTTACTCGTAAGTTTAGAGCCTTTTGGATTTGAGACAAACTTTACCGCAGCGGTTTCGTGTTTTAATAACGTAGGACCCGGTCTTGCGGGGGTAGGACCAATGTCAAGTTATGCCGCGTATAACGATTTTTCAACAATAGTACTCTCTTTTGCAATGTTGTTCGGCAGACTTGAAATATTCCCGATGCTTATTATGCTGTCACCTTATACTTGGTTAAAGAAATAAGGTAAATATAGGCATATTATGCTTGACAAAATTTGCAAATAATATTACAATATATTGTGTAGTGGCATATTAATTGTGCCATAGCAAGAAGTAAAATGTTTTTTGGAGGAAATTATAATGATTAGTGCCGGCGATTTTAGAAATGGCGTTACTTTTGAAGAGGACGGTCAGGTTTTACAGGTTGTTGAATTCCAACACGTAAAACCAGGTAAGGGCGCAGCTTTTGTAAGAACAAAGACCAAGAATGTAATTACAGGTGCGGTTATTGAAAAATCTTACAACCCGACCGCAAAATTCCCGACAGCGTATATTGAACGCAAGGATATGGAATATTCTTATCAGGATGGAGATCTCTACTACTTTATGGATCAGGAAACTTATGAACTTGAGCCTATCAACGCTTCAGAACTTTCTGATAACTTCAAGTTTGTTAAAGAAAATATGGTATGTAAGGTTCTTTCTTACAAGGGTAAGGTTTTTGGTGTAGAGCCTCC
>CAYOVQ010000020.1:0-13567 GCA_964407485.1 uncultured Ruminococcus sp. | reverse complement strand
GTCACAGCATAAAATCAGCCTTTCAAAATCTGATTCAAGTTTAAATGCTTTGGCTCGAGAAAAAGCCACTTCCATGTGGCTTTTACTTTTATTTGGTGACAATATGAGAGCCTACACAAAACTTAAACAAAATTGGGAATTTCACCGCGCCTACAATCGTGGCATATCACTTGTAGCGCCTGCATATGTGCTTTATGTATGCAAGGGCAAAAAAAGTGCGTTGCGTCTTGGTATTACCGCAGGTAAAAAAATCGGCTCTGCCGTAAAACGCAATCGCGCCAAACGTGTTATCACCGCGGCATTTGATGCCTGCGCATCCCACATACCCGTGGGGTATGATTGCGTTATTGTTGCGCGCACACGAATTTTAAACACAAAAAGTAACGAGATTGCAGCATTAATTCAAAAGCAACTCAAAAATGAGAATTTATGGGTAGAGTAAAAAATCCCATAAGCCGATTTTTTATTTGGCTTATAAAAAATTATCAGAAACACATTTCACCTCACAAAATCCCATGCTGCCGTTTTACACCCAGTTGTTCGGCTTATGCGGTAGAGGCTATTACCGTACACGGCGCAATAAAGGGGCTGTTTTTAAGCGTTAAACGGGTTTTGAGGTGCAATCCGTTTTGCAAAGGCGGGTATGATCCCGTTCCGCCGAAGAAAGAAAAATAAATACGCAAGCAGAAAGGTGTTAAATTATGCAAGCACTTTTTAACATTATAAACATACCGCTTGGTTACGTTATGCGTTTTTTAGCAAATATTTTTAATAACGATTTTGCCGCAGCGGTTGCAGTTTTTACACTTTTAATTAATGTCATCTTAATTCCGCTCAGTATCAAGAGCCAGAAGTCATCGGTTCAGCAGATGCGCATTAAGCCCAAAATGGATGAATTGCGCAAGCGCTACGGTGATGACAGACAAAAAATGGCAGAGGCACAACAAAAACTCTATCAGGACGAGGGAGTTTCTATGTCGGGCGGTTGCCTGCCAATGTTCATTCGTCTTATGCTTATGATGAGCATTTACTGGCTTATTATGTCTCCGCTGACATATATGGCTGGCGCCAATGAAACTAATATCGATAATATCTATACAAAAATCACCGCCGCGGAGGAATATAAAGATGAATATAAAACCGCGCTTGGCTGGGAAAAGGTTACCGATAATAACAAAGAACTTGCAATTATTGGTAATTTAAGAACTGACGGTAATGTTTTTGAAGAGGTATTATCTCCCGAACTTTATAGCGAAATAAAAGCAGATGTTGAAGCGCTTGTTGAACTGGATAACAACGATAAAACTCATATCAATTTTTATCTTTTCGGCAACGAAAACCTTGACCTTACCCAGACTCCAAAGTTTTCATTTAATATTTTCGCAGAAGCACAACTTTTGTGGTTGATACCCGTAGGAGCATTTTTGGCGCAGATTCTTACAAGCCTTATCTCGATGCGTGTAAATAAAATAAACAACCCCGAAGCCCCCTCTATGATGGGTATGATGCTTACTATGCCGCTGATATCATTGTTTATCGGTTTTGGTTTGCCTGCAGGTGTTGGTTTTTATTGGATATGCTCGTCGCTTATAGGCGGCCTCATTCAGTCGGGCGTACAACTTTGGTACGGTCCGCAAAAAATGCTTGCCCGTGAACGCGCAAAAGAACTTGCTGTTCAGTGCGATTTTGAGGCAAAACAACTTAACAAATTTAATAACACAGATTCAGAGTCTATTATAAAGGACTAATTTAGGGAGGTCTTTTCTTGATTAAGGAAGCAATCGGCTTCGGCAATACAGTTGATGAAGCAAAAGAAGACGCCATTTTTAAACTTGGCGCTAAACTTGAAGAAGATGTACAAATCGAAATAATTTCTTTGCCCAAAAAGAAAGTTTTAGGTCTGTTTGGCGGTGCGCAGGCAGAGGTTAAGGCATATGTAGAGCGCCCCGACAAGCCTGCTAAAAAGAACAACAAGCAATCTAAAAAGGCTGAAAATTCAGCAAAGCCTGAAAAGAAGGCAAAAGCAGAGCCTAAAAAGGCAGAGACAAAACCCGAAAAAAAAGAAAAGGTTGAAAGCCCCGAAATAGAGGCTGTTGACCAATCTCTTATCCCTGCCGAAACACCCACAGGCAAGGCTATCGCATACCTTAATGCCATTCTTAACAATCTTGGTTGTGAAAACGTACAGATTAAGGCGGCAGTTCGTGAAAACGGCGCGCTTATAATTATTGAAGGTGAGGGCCTTGGCGTTGTAATCGGTCACCGTGGTGAGACACTTGACGCGCTTCAACACCTTGTATCACTCGCGGCAAACAATTCAGGCGGATACTTTAAGGTAACACTTAACATCGGTGATTATCGTGAAAAGCGCGAGCAGACATTAATTTCTCTTGCAACTCGCGTTGCTGAGCAGGTTAAACGCAATTCTCGCAATCGTGCGCTTGAGCCTATGAGCGCTTACGAGCGTCGCATAATTCACACCGCAGTTCAAGAAATCGAGGGTGTAAATTCGGCATCAATCGGCGAGGGCAAAAACCGTCGCGTAGTTATTTTCCCTGAAGGCGGCACACCTAATATGCCGCGTCGTGACGGTGGTCGCCGCAGAAATGACCGCGGTCGCAGACCGTCAAACACCGTAGCAAGCGCACCCACACGTGAGCCAAAGCGCGATACCGATATCCCGCTTTACGGTAAAATTACTGCTAACACAGAAGAATAAAATATTTAAAAGCGTCGAAAACATTTCGGCGCTTTTTGTATTTATTAAGGCTTTTTTCGCATACTATTATGCGAAAGAGGGTTTTATAATATGAAAAATAAATATTTTGGCACCGACGGTTTTCGCGGTGAGGTAAATGTAAATCTAACCGCCGAACACGCATATAAAATTGGTAGGTTTTTAGGCTGGTATTTTAAATCACCCTTGTGCAAGACCGACAGGGCAAAATCGCGACCCCGTATAGTAATAGGCAAGGACACAAGGCGGTCAAGTTATATGCTTGAATACGCGCTATGTTCGGGTATTATCGCATCGGGCGGTGATGCTTATATTTTACACGTTACCACAACACCCAGCGTATCTTATGTTACAAGAACCGAGGGCTTTGACTGCGGCATTATGATTACCGCGTCGCATAATCCTTTTTATGATAACGGTATTAAGGTAATAAATCGACACGGCGAAAAGTTTGATGATACCGCCACCGCGCTGATTGAAAGTTATATTGACGGCGATTTTGACACTTTAGGTATCGACGGCAGCGATTTACCGCGGGCTTTGCGTGATGAAATAGGAAAGATTGTTGACTATGTTTCGGGCAGAAACCGATACGTAGGCTACCTTATATCATTGGCATCGCACTCGTACAAACATTTAAAAATCGGTCTCGACTGTGCAAACGGCGCGGTATGGAGTATCGCCAAGGCAGTTTTTGACGCTTTGGGCGCGCAGACAGTGGTTGTGGGGGATAAGCCCGACGGCATCAATATAAATGAGGGATGCGGCTCTACGCACATAGAAAATCTGTGCAGATTGGTAAAAGAACAACATCTCGATGTGGGCTTCGCCTTTGACGGTGACAGTGACCGTTGTATAGCGGTGGACGAAAAGGGGAACGTGGTAGACGGTGATAAGATGATGTATGTTTTAGCGCACCGATTAAAGTCGCGCGGAATGCTTACAGGCAACACGGTGGTAGCAACAATTATGTCAAACAGCGGATTTATGAACAGCCTTAAAGAGTCGGGCATAGATTACGAACTCACCACAGTGGGCGACCGCTTTGTTTATGAGCGTATGCAACAAAAGGATTATGATTTAGGAGGAGAACAGTCGGGGCATATAATCATAAAAAAATATGCCACAACAGGCGACGGATTGCTTACTGCGATTATGATTGCCGAAGAAGTCTGTGACCGCAAGACCTCACTTTCAAATCTTGCAGAACCTGTGTTTTTATATCCTCAATTTACGCAAAACGTAAGGGTAAATGATAAAAAAGCGGCGGTTTCAAACGGGGCGGTTTTACAGGCAGTAAAAGAGGTAGAAGACAAAATCGACGGTAAGGGTAGGGTGCTCTTGCGCGAAAGCGGCACCGAACCTGTAATCAGGGTAATGGTAGAGTGTGAAAACGAAAAAGACTGCCGTGAATATGCCGCATTTATCGCAGATACAATAAGCGCAAATATGTAAGTTAAAAAAGTCGCATTCAAACAAATGCGGCTTTTCGTTTACAGTTTTTTAACAATTTTACCACCCGTTTGCAATAACGCCCTATTAAAATTTTTAGCATCAATTTCAGCAGAAAGAAGATGCGTTATGTATATTATAAAAAATGCACTGTTAAGCATATCGCGTTCAAAAGGACGCAATATTCTTATAGGAATAATCGCTTTAGCAATCGCTGTATCGGCTTGTGTGGCGCTGTCTATTAAAGAATCAGCATCAAAGGCGCGTGAAGACACATTAAATCTTATGAATATTACGGCGCAGATTTCGCTTGACCGTAGTTCGATGATGCAGGGCGCTATGCAAAAACCCGACCAAGACGGCGAGGAGCCCTCTTTTGACCGTGACGCTATGAAAGAGATGCTTCAAGGCGGTAGCGAACTTACTTTAGATGAATATGAAACGTACGCCACGGCAGACAGCGTAAAAGAAAGTTATTACAACCTGTCTGTTACCCTTGATGCCAGCGGCGATTTAGAACCGATTGATACTATGGGTACGTTTACCGCAGGCGACAGCACAACAAGTGAAAACAACGCTCAAATGTCCGAAAATGCAGGCGGTATGGACGGTGGCAAAGGCGGTGGACGTGAATTTGGCGGTAAAATGGGCTCGCAGGGAGACTTTACCGTTGTAGGTTACAGCGGCGATAACGCTATGACCGATTTTGTATCAGGCAATTGCGAGATAACCGAGGGTGTTGTTTTTGACGAAAATACCACCGAAAACGAGTGCATAATATCAGAAGAACTTGCAACCTACAACAACCTTGAAGTAGGCAGCGCCATAACCCTCGCAAACCCCAACAACACCGATGAAACCTTTACGTTTACGGTGGTGGGCATTTACACAGGCGAGCAGGAAAGCGCGGGCGATTTTATGAGCGGTTTCTCTACCGCGACAGATGCTGCCAACAAAATTATGACAAGTTATGAGGCATTGCAGGCTATATGCGCTACCTCTGCTCAAAATGCTGAAGAGGTGACCGATGACACCACGGGCCTTTCTACCTCAACTGCCGTACAGGGCTCACTTACGTACACCTATGTCTTTTCAGACGTAGACGCTTACGAAGCCTTTAGCGACGAAGCGGCGGCATTAGGACTTTCAGAAGATTATACAATATCCTCAACCGATATAACCGAGTTTGAAAACAGTCTTCTTCCGCTTGAAAATTTAAGCAAAACAGCAAGTTACTTTTTGCTTGTTGTGTTTATAATAGGTGCTGTAATACTTATTGTTATAAACATATTCAATATCCGCGAACGCAAGTATGAAATCGGTGTGCTTACGGCGATTGGTATGAAAAAATGGAAGGTAGCAAGTCAGTTTGTAACCGAATTGTTTGTAGTTACCCTTGCCGCAATTATAGTTGGCACGGGTATAGGCGCGGCAGTGTCGGTGCCTGTTACAAACGCTCTGCTTTCGGCGCAGATTACCTCTAATCAGCAGACACAGCAAAATATGACCGCAGGCTTTGGCAGAGATACAGCCGCAGGCGGTGGCGGCATGACGGGTATGCCCACGCAACCCGACGGACAAAGCGATGCGCAAGCACCCGAAATCCCCGAAAACAGCGGTGGTTTTGGCGGCTTTATGGGTGATATTAAAGACAGCGCCGCAAACTATATCAGTGAGGTATCGTATTCGACAAACTTTACGGTAATTTTGCAACTTATCGGTGTGGGTATTTTGCTGACGCTTGTGTCAAGCCTTGCCGCAACGCTATTTATTATGCGGTATGAGCCGCTAAAAATTCTTACCAACCGAGACTAACAGAAAGGCGGAGAAAAAATGAGTACACTGCAACTTGAAAATTTAAGTTATAAATACGAAAAAACTTCTGCCAATGTGTTAAGCGGCGTTAATTTAAGTTTTGAAAGCGGCAAGATTTATGCCATTGTGGGTAAATCCGGCGCAGGCAAGACCACGCTTTTGTCACTGCTTTCGGGTCTTGCAAAACCAACAGGCGGTAAGATTTTGTACGACGGAAAAGATATTTCAAAAATAGATAAATACGAATACCGCAGTAAATACGTAGGCGTAATTTTTCAGAGTTTTAACCTGCTGCCCCATATGACGGCTACCGAAAACGTTGTGCTTTCAATGAACATTGCAGGTATGAAAGATAAAGACAAAAACCAAAAGGCGCACGAATTACTTGCAAAAGTAGAGATTGAACCCGAAGAATTTGAGCGCCGCGTACTAAAACTTTCGGGTGGTCAGCAACAGCGAGTGGCTATTGCTCGAGCATTGTCTTATAACCCGCAGATAATTTTAGCCGATGAGCCTACGGGCAACCTTGACACCGAAACACAGGAAGAAATTATGAAAATATTCCGCCGCCTTGCCGACGAGGGCAAATGCGTGATAATTGTCACCCACTCACCCGACGTAGCGGCACTTGCCGACGTTAAATTTGAACTTCGCCGCGGAAAGAAATAAAGTATACATCAAAGCCTCTGCTTTTTAGCAGAGGCTTTGTTTATATCTCAAGATATTTTTGCAGTGTTAGATTTAAAACTTTTATTGTATCACAAATTATTTGTGCTTTTTGCGGTGTAGAGTTGTTTAAAATTTCACTAATTTCGTTAACGGCAATATCCTTTACTGTCGGTGTATCAAAAATCAAATCGTCGGTATGCACGTCAAGAACTGTAGCAATATCAACAAGTACAGGTAAACTTAATTTAGTATTTGCTGTTTCTATGTGGCTCATATGTGTTACAGAAATGCCTATTTTTTCAGAAAGTTGTTCTTGTGACATATTGTGCGCTTTTCGGTATTTTCTTATCCTTTGTCCGATTTTATAATAATCCATATTTTTCACTCCGTCAGTTAATTTATACTTGAATTGTATAGGCAATTGTGATAATATAGAATAAACCATATAGGCTAAATTATGCCTATATAGTTAAATTTTGTTTCAAAGGGGATATTTTATGAAAAAAATATTAAGTTTAATGTTAGCAGTTTCTTTATCACTGGCTTTATGCGCTTGCGCATCAACTGTCGAAGATAACGGCGATGATATTGTTGATGAGCCCGCTGTCGAGTATGAGTACGAAGATGAGACCTATTACGTAGAAGAAGAGACTCAACCCACCGCAAGTGTTCAAAGCAGTAGTACCGCAACAAACAATAATTATTCTGAAAACACTTCTAACAATAATCAAAATACTAATGATAATTATAATTACAGTTCGTCGCAACCGTCTTACACAGCGCCTGCCTCAACAACCACAACAACATCTTCAGAGACACACACTCACACCTGGAAAGAGGCTATTTGCGAAGAACGAAAGACCTGTACCACCTGCGGTGAAACTACAGGTTCAAGATTAGATCATAACTACACACCCGAAACCTGCACCACGCCCAAGACCTGCACTATGTGCGGCAAAACACGCGGTAGTGCAGACGGTCACGAATATTTTAACGATAGTTGCTCAAAATGCGGAAACAAAATCACTATACCGTTCACGGTGGAATATGACACAAACATGAGTTATACTCTATATGGTGAGACTTGCTATTTTTCAGTTGAACAATATAACATTATTGATGTAGATAAATACAGCGAAGGATATGCAGAAATCTGTGTTACTGTGCGCAATGATACTGGTGGAAGGGCTTATTACAGCATAAACTACTATGATGCAAATGGTCGTATATTGGATACAAATACTTGCCATGTTGTAGAAAGTGCAGGAGCATCCGCTACAACAGATAGGTATATTCCGATAAATACAGCAAGGATTGTCATAACTGCTTATGTTAAGTAAACAAATCTGTTAATTTACAAATAATGTAAAAGGAGTTTTTTATTATGTATAAAAAAATTGCAAGTATACTTTTAGCAATCGTTTTGGTGTTAGCGACCCCAATGGTTGCTTTTGCCGGTGTCGGTGACAATATGTATGATGAAACCGAGCCAAACAACTATACCTCATCGGCACCGCGTATGTATGCCGATTATACAGTTTCGGGTAATCTTAACGGCGCCGATCTGGATTATTTTAAATTTACACTTTCAAGCAAAGCCGAAGTTGAATTTTTGGCAATGGCAAGTTACCGTTACTTGTTGGCAGGTATATTAGATGCTTCGGAGGAATTTGTTGCAACGGCAACAAGTTATTATGACGACGGTTATTATTGGGATGCTATATCTACAACCCTGCCTGCAGGCACGTATTATTTAGTTCTTTTCCCTGACAGCGATTCCAATTATAACTACAAAATAACATATACATTTTATTTTAATTATACATATACAACAACACATACTCACAGTTACACTGCAAAGGTAACGGATCCTACTTGTACAACACAGGGTTATACTACATATACCTGTTCGTGCGGCGACAGTTACACATCTAATTACGTTGCCGCAGGTCATACCAAGGCAAGTCCCGTTGTAGAAAACAGGGTAGAGGCTACATGTGTATCAACAGGCTCATATGACAGCGTTATATATTGCTCAAAATGTGGCGAACGGTTATCTTCAGAAACAAATACAATTTCAATAAATACAAATGCGCACGCATACGATAACAGCGATGATATGTACTGCAATCTTTGCGGAATTGAAAGACCTGCTTATACGTTAGGCGATGTGAATGAAGACAGCAAGATTAACAACCGTGACTATGCCTTGCTTATGCAGTATATTAATAAGTGGGATGTTGCTCTTAACACAGATGCCGCAGACGTTAATGCCGACGGCAAAATCAACAACCGCGATTACGCGTTGCTTATGCAGTACATAAACAAATGGGATGTAGTGTTAGGCGGTTCTAACAGCGACTCATCAGGCACAGGTGACAGTTCAGACAGCGGCTCTGACGACAGTTCTACCGATACCGAAACACTTAAAAATTGGACATCATCAGAACTTTCTACACTAAAAACAAAAACGGCAGCGATGAATGACGAAACGGTTGATCTCATAGTTGCTGCAAATAGCGCAAGTGTATTTATAGAAGTACTTCCGTCTATGGCGGCATCAGATATAGCAATTGCAAAAGAGTGTACAAACAACATATATAACGCTTTATTATCAATAAAGCCGTTAGTTGAAGCAAATAAGGATTTATCTTGGGTGGATATTGATGGTACTGTATACTATCTTAAAGAAAACTTTGATAAAGCGTGGGAATATGTAAATGCTATGAAAAATCTAAATCTTTCAACAAGTTCAAGTGTGGCAACGGCAAAAAAATACGCCGAGTATGCACTTGAATTGCAGTTCTATTGTATGGTCATAGGTGATATAGCAGAAGGAAATTAAAAGTGTGGCATATAATATAAAGTGGAGAAACTGTATAAAATGACAGAGATTTATCAATACTGACGATAAAAATCCAGTAAAAACCTTTAGCGTAACAAATCACACATTGTGTGATGAAATCTTCTGTAGCAGTTTATTGCGTTTTTGCTAACGCGAAAACGAATATAAAAGAAAAAGCGTTTGCTACAATTTTGCAGCAAACGCTTTTTTGTTATAAAGTTTACTTGTTACTGATTCTTTTTACCGCGAATGATAAGTACCACACCAAGCGCGATAATTCCTGCGCTTATTAAACCGCAAAGCACAGCCATTATTATACCCATAGGTGTCTTAAAAAATGACGGGTCTTCTTCCTGTGTTACGGCACTGTCGCTGTCGGTGGTGGTAGAGGGAGTCAGTTCAGAACTGGTGGTATCGGTCTGGGATGAAACATCTTCACTTGAAGTGTTTTCACTTGATGACTCTTCGCTTGAAGTATCATCTAAAGTGGGTTTTATATTTTCTATATAATCTTCGAGTTTTTCAACCTCTGAAAGCGGCACCTTTGCGCCCTCGGTATTGTTTATCACAGGTTTTTTACTTGTGGTCGTGGTTGATTGATTGCTACTTGTTTGGCTGCTTGTAGAAGAGGTGTCAGAACTTGACTCGCTACCCGATGTATCTTCATTTGAAGTGTTGCTGTCAGAACTGTTGTCTTGCGAAGTGTCAGTATCTGAATTGTTATCGTTTGATGTGTCGCCTGATACCTGATCGCTTGAGGTATCATCGGTATCATCGCCATCATCGCCGCCGATTTCTTCGTAACTGAATGTGATTTTATCGGTAACGGCATCACATTTTGTGCAGTGGCGAGACATAATACCGTCTTCTTCGGGCGTGGCGGCTTTGTCAACCGTCCATTCAGCCTCAAAATCGTGGGTGATGGGTATAGTATCTTCTTCTATGTTCTGGCAACGTGTACAGGTGCGTTGTTTAAGTCCCGTTGCGGTGCAACCTGCGTTGCGCACAACCGTCCAGTCACCGTATTTGTGTCCTGAATTTTTGCAGGTTTCGGCTATGGTAACACTGCCCGCAGATACGGTAGGAACTATAAATTTTTCTTTTGAGTTTGAAAAACTGTTGTGAAGTTTAGTGCCGTATTTGTCGTTACTGTTGGCAAGCGTTATTATATGTTTACCTGCGGTGGCATTGTCGGTTACTTTAAAGATAATCGATATAATTGTACCGTCGGTGCTTACGTCTTTGCTTTCAACGTTTACAAAAGATATATACCCTTTATCACTGTGGTCTTTAACAGTATAACTTGAAAGGTAGCCCTTTTGGTAAGAAGAATACTGTAAAGAATTACTGTCGTACGTAATGCGAAACATCATTCCCATAATACCTGGGTTGTTTGAAATATCGATATTTATAGTTACCGTGTCACCCGCCGCGGCAGATACGTTTGAAATTTTTATTACTGGCGTATCGCTTTCAGCCGCAAAAACGGTGGGGCATAAAGACATACATATTATTACGCACAAAATCATAGCCAGTATTTTTTTTGCTTTAATCATAAAAAAACCTCACAGTATACTATTTTATTTTAATATACCATTTAATGTGTCAAAAGTCAATTAAATCGGTGTTTTAGGCTAAAATCAACAAAAAGGTATGGTAAAACATTTGTTAAGTATGCCTATACCATTTTTTTGCTAAAAATGGTATAATTGTTAGTAAATAAAAGGGGTGAGCGATATGTTTAAAATAGGTGATGTGATACTTTACGGTGCGCAGGGCATTTGCGAGATAAGTCATATAGAGTCAAAGCAGATAGGTAAAACAATATCTGATTACTATGTTTTAAAGCCACTTTTTAATGAGAACACAGCCGTTTTTGTGCCTGTTGAAAACGAATTTCTTACCGCAAAAATGCAGAGCGTTTTAACAAAGCAAGATGCAGACGAACTTATTAAAAAAGCACCAAAGATAGAGTTTTTTGAAACAAAAGACGAAAATGAAAAGCGCGAGCAATACAAAGCCGTATTATCAAGCGGTGACCGTGAAAAACTTATCTCTGTTATAAAAACAATCAAGGCAGAGCAATCTGTTCGTCGACAAAGCGGCAAAAAACTTAATATGATCGATGAGCAGACGCTTCGCAAGGCAGAGCTGCTTCTTTATAATGAGTTGGCATATGTATTGGATGTTACTCCTGACGAGGCGCAAAATATTATAAAATTTTAAATTGATCGGTATTTTATGCAAATATTACGCATAAAATACCGATTTTTTCTTGACAAATCAGAAAAAAGAGAGTAATATTATTTTATTGTTTAAGAGAGGAGACAGAAATTATGTGCTTTAACAGTAATTATTATTTTTATTACTTTAATCAGGGCTGTCTTGTCTCTTTTAAGAAAGCGATGTAATCGCACCTTAATAGAAAAAAGACAGTCCGCAACCGTTTGTGCATAAAAAATGCATTTTACGTGTTGACGGATTTTTTTGATTTATAGGAGTTGAAAACTATGATTAACAAGCAAATGGCAGACCTTGGCAATCAACCCTCGGTGATAAGAGAAATTTTTGAATACTCACTTAAACGCAAGGCGCAAATCGGCACAGACAAGGTGTTCGATTTTAGCCTTGGCAACCCAAGCATACCCGCACCAAAAAAGGTTGATGATACTATAAAAGAATTGGTAGAAAACGGTGACAGCGTAGCGCTTCACGGCTATACTTCGGCGCAGGGCGCAATGCCTGTACGCGAACAAATAGCCGCAAATATTAAAGACCGTTTTGGTTTTGAAGCATCGGCGCAGAATATTTATATCACCTGCGGCGCGGCGGCTTCACTTACCTCAACCTTAAAGGCTGTTGTAAATGAGGGCGACGAGGTTATTTTGCTTGCACCGTTCTTCCCCGAATATAATGTTTTTTGTGCTAATGCAGGTGCCAAAACCGTTGCAGTGCTCGGCTGTGGCGATAATTTCTCACTTGATTTTGAGGCGCTTGAAAAGGCAATAAATAAAAATACTGCGGCAATAATCGTTAATTCACCCAACAATCCCACGGGTGCCATAATACCCCAAAGCGATATTGAAAAGTTGGCAGAGGTGCTTACTAAAAAAGGCAAAGAGTTTGGCAGAGCAATTTATATTATCGCAGATGAGCCTTACCGTGAACTTACTTACGGTGATGACGTGCCTTATATACCCAACTTTTATGACAATACGATTGTTTGCTATTCTTACAGTAAGTCGTTGTCATTGCCAGGTGAGCGTATAGGCTATGTGTTTGTATCACCCCATTGTGATGATGCGGCAGATTTGTTTGCGGCGGTTTGCGGCGCGGCACGCAGTATGGGTTATGTCTGCGCGCCAAGTCTTATGCAAAGAGTTATTGCAAAATGCGACGGGCAGACTGCCGACGTATCACTTTACAATAAAAATCGTGAACTTCTTTATAATTCGCTCAACGAAATAGGCTATCAGGCTGTAAAACCACAAGGCGCGTTTTATCTGTTTATGAAAGCACTCGAGGATGATGCCAATGCTTTTTGTGAAAAGGCTAAAAAGCACGAGCTATTACTTGTTCCTGCTGACAGTTTCGGCGCAAAGGGTTACGTACGTATTTCATACTGCGTGGCATACGACACAATCAAAAATTCAATTCCCGCTTTTAAAGCGTTATTTGATGAATATAAGGATAGATAATAATGACAGAACTTGAAAAGGCAAGACAAATTATAAACGATGTTGACAAGCAAATGGCAGATTTGTTTGAGCAAAGAATGGATGCTGCTCGTATTGTTGCCGCATATAAAAAAGAAAACGGACTAAAAATTGACGATTTTGCCCGCGAGGAACAGATAATTGCCAAAAACACATCGCTTATAAAAGACGAAGATTATAAATCCTATTATGTAAATTTTTTGAAGGAAACCATAAATCTTTCAAAGCTTTTACAGCACCGTTTGCTTGAAGGTATGCGCGTAGCGTATAGCGGTGTAGAGGGCGCGTTTGCCAACATTGTGGCAGAGCGTATATTTCCCGATGCTAACTGCG
>CAYOVQ010000019.1:0-13886 GCA_964407485.1 uncultured Ruminococcus sp. | reverse complement strand
TCGTTAACAAAAACAAGTTCCCTTTTTTAAGAGAAATTGTTTTTAATATTATTTTTCTTCAAGCATCATACGCACTATTTCTTTATCGGTTTGTTTCATACCGACCTTGCCTATGTAACCGACACAACTGATCGTCTCGCCTGCATCCTCTTTTAAAACTCCCGTAAAGGCTTCGTATGCTTTGTTGCGCATCGCAAGAGCGTGAGCCAGCATTGCGGCATCAAGCGCCGATGCTATTTTTGCAGCACAGGAGGTTTTTGCGCCATCACAAATAACGCCCGGTATATTTGCAAGCGTATTATCGATTGTATTTTTTATCTGTGTAACACTGCCGCCTACTATATATGTAATTGATGCTCCCGCCGCGCAGGATGCCGATATCGCGCCACAAAACGCCGACAGTTTTCCAATAAACTCTTTTTGATAAACGGTAAGCAAGCCCGAAAAGGTGAGCGCACGGTAAAGTTTTTCCTGTGGTATGGATTTTTCACGGGCATACACTATAACAGGCACACTTGACGCTATACCCTGATTTCCGCTTCCCGAATTGATTATAACAGGCATATCGCAACCGTCCATTCGAGCCTCGCTTGCCGCCGCGGCATAAGCGCGCATACGGGTTACAACATCTTCGGGGTAAGCGTCGCGAATTACCCTACCTATACCTACGCCGTAATCACCCGCCATACCCTCATACGCAATATCCATATTGCACTGTATCACGCGGTCAAGTATGGGTTTTACAAGTGAAATATCTACCGTATCGGCAAATTCTTTTATGTTTTCAACGCTAAGCGCCGATCGGTCGGCAGCGACCGTATCACCGTCTACCGCATCGCTTTTAAATATTTCTTGGCCGTTTTTGGTAATTCGCACTATATTGATATGGTCATACCGTACCTCAACCGTAACGGTATTGTCGCCTGCTTTTTCTTCAATTATAAAATGCAACGGTATTTCGGAGTCAAGATACTCTACCTTGCAGTTGCCTTTTTCAAGAAACATATTAGCTCGTGCGCGTGCATCGGGTGTTACAGCCTCTAACACCTCCATAAGCCTATCGGCGTCACCGCCAAAAGCGCCCAAGACACACGCTGCTTCTATGCCCGTACGACCTTCTGAATTAGGTATCGCCACACAGCGAACGTTTTTTATAATATTGCCGCTGCAGTGCGCTATAATTTTGTCAGGCATTGCGCCGAGCACCTCACGGGCGCGCGCCGAAGCAAAAGCCAACGCAATCGGCTCGGTACAGCCCATAGCGGGTATTAACTCCTCTTTTAAAACAGCCAAAAAGTCGGATGCCGTTTTATCACTTAACATACCGTTCCTCCGCATTAATATTTTAATATATTTTACTTTTTTATAATAACATAATATTTTACCAAATTCAACAAAATCTCTCTGCGACGAGCAAGCGTATGTGTAGGTTTACAATAGATGTGTTACAGTTGTTAATAAAAAACAAGTGACGAATGGAAAATCCTGTGTTACAGTTAAGTTGCTGAATCAAAACGTACAGGAGGATAAACCATTCGTCATGAAAACTGTAACACAAACAATGCTGTATCCTTGCATAGTGATAGACTGGTTCTTTAGCATCCTCACTCTCAAAGACAATACTTTGCATATCATCAATAGAGCCGATTTTGTAAATCATTTCTTATCATCTCCTTTTGTAATTTTGTATAAATACTTCTTTATAGTTTGGCGACCAGCGAAGCTTGTATATAAAAACAAAAATCCCGATAACAGCCTTAACTGTTATCAGGTATTATTTATTGATTTACATTTTATTTGTCAGTTTCTATTCCTTTGAGATTTTCTGCCAGTATTTCCTTATTTATTTCACTTGCTTTTTTTATGTATTCTCTTGCTTTTCGGGTGTCACCTTCTTCAATACATTTATCTGCTAGTTCAAGATAATCTTTAACAGTTTTGGGTTCGTTTTTTTGCATATTATTATACACCTTTCTACTATTGCATTTAGTATTTGAGCAGATATCACAGGGTTTTTGTAATGCCGCTTAATAATATTTCGGTAAGTTAATTGCTTGCTTTTTGTGCGCTTTGTGTGTTCATAATTTATTCCCTTTTCCATAAATTATTGTTATTGTACAGCTTTCATCATTTTTATCAGAATTTAGATAACCCTGCCAAATCACATCACCGTCAATTACATTATCCAGAGCAACAAAAACTTCTTCTATATTTTCAAGCCCTGCTTCTTCAGGTAAAGCAAATAAAACCAACGCGTTTATTGTATCATTTTCGTCTTTATCCTCTTTGATTTTTTCGCCTAAAGATAAAATCATTTCCCTCATCTTATTCAAATTAGAATATTTTTGTTTGTAAAACTTTGCATTTGTCATAATATCAAGAACATATTTTATGCAAGAATAGTCTAAACCGCAACATCCACAAAACATATCCGATATTATCATTTTTATAGGTCTGTAAGGCTCAAAACCATCCGTCGAAATAATCAAGTCAAAGGCTTTTCCAACTTCTTTGTTTTGTATACTACTGTTATTAACATCAATTAATACGGTAAATATATCTCTTAATTCACTTTTGCGATGAAGATTTGCAAAGTTCATAAAACTTTTAAAGTCAGATTCATTAGTAGCGTCTGCAACTACAAATAAAAGTTCTGTTTTTTTAATAATATTTCTGGTTTGCCTGCGTAATTTGGCAATGTTTTCCTCGCTAAATTTTTCTGAATATCGCAAATTATAGTCATAACAAAATGTTAAATCTTTAATTATACCGTGAGTTTTACGGTCAATATAGAACGGGTACTCGCTTACTGCTTCTCTGCCTTGTTCTCCTACGCCTAATACGGTTATATTCAAGCCGCTTTCAAAATCATCTCGTTCGTTTTCTAATATTTTAATTTTTACAGGCATCATATCCCATCACCGCCATCTTTCAATCCGCTATCAATCATTATTTCATCAATCTTACCACAATTTCGCAAGCCATCTGCATAGTCCTCTAACAACAATACACTGTGACTTCTTAATAGGTCGTCAAGATAAATTTTGTTTTGCAAATAATTCTTGATTGCCAACAAAAGTTTTTGCTTCCCTTGTAGTTCACCTCTATAGAATTCAAGCGAAAGGTAATCGGCACCGTGGTCGTGTATTATTTCGCCTGTTAAATCCTCCTGATAATAAAAACTTGCCACCATATCCGAAAAATCGCCGTCTCCGTTTAAAAACCTGCTTACTGTTTTTGACATATCCCTACCTTCGCTTGTAGTCCAATAAGGTATCCAAGATAGCACCATTGGTTTCTGCTTTTCTTTGTTATCCGTACACACAGTAACTAAATCTCCATATTTAAACGGCGTAGGTATTTTTACCCACAAGTAATCAAATCCCATCAATATATATTTGTCATCTTCATCATTCTCACTATACTCATACTCGTCAATATCAATCGGTTCAAAATGAACATTCATAGTCAAAGTCATCTCATAATCCGAATCATCTGCTTTATTATGAATTTTACGCTTTATAATACGTATGGTAGTTACATATTCTTTGCTACACAAATTACTATAACGTTCCTTTGCTTCACACAAGCATTCATTATAGCCATAATACAAATCATTATCACAATCGTGTCCATTTACATCATCGATAGCATAGGTAAATACCATATCTTTTTCTGCTTTTTCAAATCTATTAAGCAATTTGTTTTGCTCTTGCATATAGTGTTGCAAAAACGGATGTAAGGTTTTTTCTCCTATCAAGGAATGACCTTTCGACAATTCTTCGTCAGGGTATGTATCTATTATTTCTTGCCAAGCCTTGTGCTTTTGTTCAATAGTATGTTTTTCACTATGCCAAACAATAAACGCCGCTTCTATTCCGCTTAATTTATGGTTAATACTCTTGCAATGTTCAGCGATATCGCGTGAATTAAAAAATTCGTATATGTTCATATTTTACCTCTTGTATCTATTTTGAAAAATGCCCCTTATCCTCATAAGGCAAGGGACATAGGTTTATTTTTTGCTTTTACTTTGCTCTATCATTTTGCACAGCAATGGATTATTTGATTTTTTATAGTCGGTTTCGGTTGAGATTTTATCAATATAAGCTTTAATATGCTTATAAACCGCTATTAATATTTGACAACTTAAGCCACCATTATTGGATAGACCATATTCATTTAACGCAACATTATTACATCCGCCGTTGCAATAATCATAAATTTCACAGGTTTTACATTTTTCACGTCTTGCAATAGCACCTTTTAATAAATTTGTGAAGCCATCAGACGAAAACGCATCTCTTATATCGTTATAATCATATACGTTTCCAAAACAATACTCGTCTGGAAAATATCTATTACAAGGTGTTAGCTTGCCATCATTATGTACCCCTAACCAACGACCTAAACAAGATGTATATGAACATAGTGATTTTTTTTGCATTATAAGATACTCTAAAATATTTTTAAAATAACTAATGTGAATATTACCTTCCGTATCGTGTGCCCAATAATCAAAAAGCTCACAAAGGCGTTGTATAACAACATTCCTATCAAGAGCTAAATTATGGTTTGAAGCGTTCTTTTGGTCTAAATAAAGATTGAGTGAAAAATTAACATCTATACTTTTAAAAAATTTATAGCTATCAATTAGTTGATTCATGTTTTGATTTGACACAACCATAATAAGTCCGCATCTTTTTCCTCTATCAATCATCAACTTGCGACCACTTAAAATATCTTCACTCCGTCCACGAAGTTGCTCGTTACATACTCCATCAAACGAGCCGCTTATTGATATACTATTTTCAATTAAAAAATCTACCAATTCAGGTGTTAATAGCGTAAGGTTGCTTTGAATTGAATTGTTTATTCTGCATTCGTATTGTTTTTGCAACGCTAAAACATCTTTAAAAAAATCCAATCCCATTAACAATGGTTCTCCGCCATGCCAAATAATATTGATTTGCTTATAATGCGGTGCAGTAATATCAAGCAAATGTTTTACTGTTTGTATACTCATTTTTTCAAAATCTTTATAATAAGGTTTATGAAAACAATATACACAATTCATATTACAAGCATCTGTTGGTAAAATTAATAGATTTATATGGTCATATAACTGATTCATAAATTAAACTGCTATTTTTTAGGAATTACTATCAATATGATTGTCATAATGTGTGTCATTATGGAGATATTCATTCATACTATCTTGATGTGAATCTTTATGTCCATCAGTATGATAAAAATTCTCACACTGACATGTTGTTTGAGAAAAGTAATTATTTAATAATTCATTAGTATTCAACTATATACCTTCTTTCTACAACAAATCACAATCTTCATGCTTGTCGGTGTGTTCTACGTCGTCTTCTGTTCCCGCCAACCAATCTGCGTGACCATCAACATGCTTAGATGCTACCCACGAAGCTTGATTATGATATTGTGACAATAAACTATCTATCGATAAACTCATAAAAACTCCTTTTTAAACTTTCTTTGAATAAAAATGTTTTTTAGGTATTAGTGGTCAATATGCTCGTCACTATGCCAATCAGTATGGTCATACGGATATTCAAGCGAATCTTTATCCTCGTGTCTATCGGTATGACTATCTGTATATGATGTTGAGCCACTAGACCCTGTTGATTGCATACGATATTGAGAAAACAATGTATCTATACTCATAAAAGCACCTCCTTATATGGTTTAAATATCTCATTTGATATTTTTTTAATTTCATAATCTATATTGATGCGATTTTGTTGCTTTGTCTCGCTATTATATTCATTTAGAGCGTCATTAAATTCAGCAAATTTTTCTCGCAATCTTTTATGTCTTTCTTTATCTTCTTCGCTCAAGGTTTCCTTTGCATAAAAATCATCTGGAACAATATCAGCAATAAGACCTTTATCTAAAAAGGATTTTATTCTTTCATCCATTTCCTTTATATTTTTCAAAGGATGGTCAACGGTAACGATAATTTGCTTTTTGTTTTTATAAAGGTCGTTAAAAAGATTTAAAAATTCTTCTTGGGCATATTGATTGGCAATAATAAAATTAAAATCATCAACAATTAATACATCCACATTATCATCGAGCTTATTTTCGTTTGAAAATTCATCAAATTGATTAGCAAAATCTTCTCCTTTAACAAATTCGATTTTTTTATCGGTAAATTGTTTATTTATATAATTTTTAATAGCTAATACAAGGTGGGTTTTACCAACACCTGTTTGTCCGTATATAACAAGCGGGTTATATACAATATTAGGATTTTCAGCAACAGCTAATGCCGCCGCATGAGCAAAACGATTTGTATCCTTTACAACAAAATTTTCAAATGTAAAATTACTTTCACACATAATAATATCTCCTTAAATAAATTTGTAATGTTTTTATTTTTAAATCAGCACTTTTTAATCTTCTGCTACGCTATCTTTAATCATCCGTCTTACTGTTTTTTCGGAATAGCCATAGCGTTTTGCTAATTCTCGTATATTGGTACCATCAAATTCTTTGATAATACTTGTTTGAATTCTTTTGGCATTAAATAGGTGAACAGGGAACGTAATTTGTTGCCCCTTGTACATTTGATATATAGTAAGTGCTACATCTAAACCTAATGCATTGCCTATTTCCTTATATGTATCATTAAAAAGGTCAGTTTCTTTGTCAACCATAGTATTATCACTTCCTTTATCGTGTAAATAATTGTATCACTATCTAAAAGTCCTTTCAAATCCCGCAGTCCTTGTATTTGTCCCTATGAAACAAAAAGAAGCAAATACCAATAACAAGGTATTTGCTATTATGATAAATAATATTTTTTATGGTTAAAACCGCTTGAACCGACCACGAGCCGACCAAAAAGATTGGTATTATTCCGTAGTGTTCGGTATAGATTGTTTGTGTTAGAAAAAGAAAAAAACCTTACTAAACCTAAGTTAGTAAGGATTTCCTCATGGTTGCGGGACGACTTGAACCAACGGTCTTGCCAAATTCTCTGCGGAGAATTTGACTTCGGTCACCTCGCGGCTCTGACAGTCTACCAGACTGTCATTCACTACCGCTCGGTCGCTCGTATTACTCGCTACCTCCGATTTATTCGCCCTTCGGGCTCATAACCCGACGTGCGTGCACGAAATCTTATCCTCACAATCAAAAAGAAAAAAACTCAGCACACCGAATGGTGTTCTGAGTTTTTTGGTTGCGGGGGAAGGACTTGAACCTTCGTCCTCCGGGTTATGAGCCCGACGAGCTACCAACTGCTCTACCCCGCGATATATAGTTTTTTTCGAGTGCTAAAATATTATACTACATAACTTATTATATTGCAAGTGTTTTTTTGATATAATTAAAAATTTCTTTTTGCAAAATCTTTTTCTTTGCAACAGTTTTGCTCTTTATTCGACAAAAACATAAGCCCGCGCAACACTATTGTGCTACGCGGGTTGTTATTTATTCTGCGTAATATGTTTTAGGTACAAAGTGTTTATCAATTAAAACCGATGCAATAATTTCTGCCGCGGCAATGCAACCCGTCGCAAGCGCCGCCACAACTCCACCGCTTGCCAGTGATGCCGCCGCCGATATTGCAGAACATACACCAAAGAAAATCAGCCAGTTTTTTACTGTTCTTGAATTTTCAAAATTAGGATTTTGAAGTATAAGACCCATGTAAACCGACTTTGCAAAGCGGTGTATTTTGCGCATTGCCACAATATTAAACACCAACATTATTACTGCGGCAATTATAAGCACAAAACCTATAAGCCAACCCGCAATCGAAAAAATTTCTTGCGGCAGGTCGATAATGCCCAAGTCGTATTCAGCAAGGGCTAAAGTAAAGCCATCTATGAATTCAGGGTCGCCCGCAACAAAGCCAAACACTGCCCCTAACAGCACTCCGCAAACCGCCAACAGAGCGCACGCAACATAGGTTATAACATAATTTGCATACACACAGCCGCTTACGCTTCGCAAATGATTTTCATTAGCAAACCCCTTTTGAGAGTCAGCATATGTAAGCCATAAAAACACCGTGATTAAAATGTTTATTATGGACAGACCGTCTGACGCTATTGATAATACGCAAGACACGGACATAAGTATACAAAGCACCAAAAACAAACCATCTTTAAGCGCGTTCATTACTTTGTCCGCCGCAGGATTAAGGCTTACAGGCTCTGCAAACATAGGCTCTGCCTGTTGGGGCTCTGATTTTGGTGCCGCCGCACCACAGTTTGGGCAGTAGTCAAACTGTTCTTGATATTCAAAACCACAATTGTTACATTTCATAATTAGTCCCCCTGACTTTTTATTTAATTATATAACACAAATTTTGTAATTACAATAAATTATTCAAAATATTCTTTATGCCACACAAGAAACGTGTATACCGTCCAGATTTTTCGGCTTAAATCTGCCTTGCCTGATTTGTGGGTGTCGAGCAGTTTTATAAGTTTTTGCGTTTCAAAATATTTTTTTGCTGTATTGCTTTCAAAAGCATTTTTTACGGTGTTGTAATATTCATCTTGCTTTAACCACTCGCGTATAGGCACAGGAAAACCTAATTTATCTTTTTGCGCGGTGACCCGCGGTAAAGTTTTTTCTGCCGCTCGACGCAACGCTAACTTTGTAGTAACTGTATTTACACGGCAATCGAGCGGTAGAGTCTGCGCTAATTCCATAACCTTTTTATCAAGGAACGGCACACGCAGTTCAAGCGAATTTGCCATACTGGTCTTATCTGCTTTAAGCAGAATATCGCCCATAAGCCACATATTTATATCAAGATACTGCATCTTGGTGACATCGTCTTTGTTTGCAACTTCATCATAAAACTTGTCACATAAAACTTTAGGTTGCGGCGCATCCTTTGCAATTTGGCTTTTTAAAATATAGTCTCTTTCTTTTTTAGAAAAGATATTTGCATTACCTATAAAGCGCTCTTCGATGGTTTTACCCCGACGCACAAGATAATTTATGCCGTGAATCTGTGGCAAACGCTTACAAATTTTTGAAATAACACGTCTGATACCAAACGGCAGGCGGTCATAAAATGTGAGCGTTAACGGCTCTTGGTAGATACGGTAACCGCCAAAAAGTTCATCGGCACCCTCGCCCGACATAACCACCTTAACGTGTTGCGCCGCTAAATTACTTACAAAGTAAAGCGCTATTGCCGCAGGATCTGCAAGCGGCTCATCCATATGATACTGAATTTTTGAAAACGTTGACCAATACTCTTGCGGTGTTATAACCTTTGAAATATTTTCAACCCCTATGGTGTCGGCAAACTGTTTTGCAAACCCGATTTCATTATATCGGTCGCCGTCATCACTCGCAAAACCCACGGTAAAGGTTTTATCTACCTTTGCCGCCTCTGCAATATA
Organism: uncultured Ruminococcus sp.; assembly: GCA_964407485.1. Taxonomy (GTDB): domain Bacteria; phylum Bacillota; class Clostridia; order Oscillospirales; family Acutalibacteraceae; genus UBA737. The sequence continues at coordinate 4,482 of CAYOVQ010000019.1, read as the reverse complement.
ACTTGAGTCTATGCCGCTTGAAAGAAACGAACCAACCTCTACATCGGCAATTTTATGCGCATCCACCGACTCGCGTACAGTTTTGTCAACCTCATCGGCATAAAAATCCAATACTCCGGGCACAGTTTTAAATTCGGGTCTGAAATAGCGCGTCTTGGTCATCTTGCCGTTTTTAAAGGTAAAACTATGCGCAGGCGGAAGTTTAAACACATCCTTAAAAAAGGTTTCCTCTGTAGGCGAATACTGAAAAGAAAGATAGTGCGCAAGCGCTTGTTCGTTAAGTTGTTTTTTAAACTCGGGATGAGAAATAAATGCCTTTATCTCTGAACCAAAGATAAAACTGTTTTCACTGATTGTGTAATAAAACGGCTTAATACCAAACATATCACGCGCGCCAAAAAGACTGCCGTCGGTTTTGTTGTAGATAACAAACGCAAACATACCGCGAAGACGCTTAACAAGTTCTTCGCCCCATTCTTCATAGCCGTGAAGCAGTACCTCGCTATCCGCTTTGCTTGCAAAAATATGACCCTGCTTTAAAAGTTCTTCACGCAGTTCTTTATAATTATAGATTTCTCCGTTAAAGACCAAAACTTTTGACCTATCTTCATTAAACATAGGCTGGTCGCCGCCCTCAAGATCAATTATACTTAATCGACGAAAGCCCAGCGCTATATCACCATCAATATAACTGCCGCTTGAGTCAGGGCCTCGATGAACAATTCTGTCCATCATAGCGCCTAACACTATCCCGTCATCCTTTATATAATTTGTAAAGCCTACAAATCCGCACATTGTTATATTTCCCTTTCAAAAAATCAAAATATGCCGTTTATTTTTATCTTGTTTAAAACCAGTTTTACCAATGCGCCGCAAAAGGCTCCGCACACGGCGCCGCCTAATAACAACACAGGAAGATAGTAAAGGGCACCCGCCCCTACAAAAACGGTTGCCGCTATGCACTGAAAAATATTGTGCGTGGCGCCCCCCGCAATACTGATGCCGATTTCACTTACCGCCTTGCTCTTACTTAACAAAACGGCGACTGCAAGCGATGCCGCGCCGCCCGCAAGCGAAAACAAAAACGATATGGGCGAGCCAAAAAGAAGCGCCGACAAGAAAATTCTTGTAACGTTTACCGCCCACGCGCCCTTTATGTCGCCACGACATACCAATGTAAGCACAATTGCATTTGAAAGTCCTATTTTTATACCGGGCGCTACAGCAATAAGGGTTATTGACAAAAGATTTTCCAGATATCCTACTATAAGGCACAGCGAAACAAGCAGCGCATACAGCGTAATCTGCTTTATGTTTATTTTATTTCTACTATTACCTTGTTTGGCAAACATATAATGCTTTCACCCTTCTTGCTGATTTTGCCTGAATTTACACAAATCTGATTTTTACAGGTTGCGTTACTCATATAAACAATGCCGTCTTTAATAATCACGGTGTTTGTACCTGTATCTACGGTTTGGTTTGTGTTAATGCTCTCATTATAGATTATTTTGTTATCCTGCTTTATCACCACGCGGCTACCCTGCTTTGAAAAAGAGACCAATAATACTACCGATAAAACGAAAGCCAACGCTATAGAACAGATTATAACTATGTCGCCTTTTTTCAAAGTCATCACCGCCTTTGTATTTATTTTAACATATCTTTACAAAAAAGTGAAGAAGTTGTATAATATTATTTATGAAAAAGATTGTATCACTTAATTTAAGTTTGGTCCTGTTGTTACTGTGCGGATGCGCTGACACACAGGAAAATAAAGATACCCGTTTTTTACTTGACACCGTAGTGACCCTTACTGCCGCTTGCGACAGCGAGACGCTTGACGGTGCTTTTGGTTTGTGTGAGACTTATGAAAAAATGTTTAGTCGCACAGTAGAAAACAGCGAGGTGTATACCCTTAATAATTCTGACGGATTTTACGAGGTGTCGGACGACACACTTCAAATAATCGAAAAAGCAATTTACTACGGCGATTTGTCAAACGGAAAGTTTGATATAACAATCTATCCCGTAAGTTCGTTATGGGATTTTAACAATCAGGTTGTTCCCTCGCGCGACGAAATATCCGAGGCGCTAAAAAGCGTTGACTATCAGAGCATTGAAATAGACAAAAATCAGGTTAATCTGCACGGCAAACAAATAGACCTTGGCGGAATTGCAAAGGGCTATATTGCCGACAGACTTTTAGATTATTTTAAAGAAAGCCAAGTATCAGAGGGTATAATAGATTTAGGAGGTAATCTGGTAGTCTGGGGCGACCGTGACTATACAGTAGGTATAAAAAAACCTTTTGCTGACGGCGAACTTGCCGCTACGGTAAAACTGCGCAACAAGACTGTGGTAACATCAGGCACTTATGAAAGATATATATCGGCAGACGGCAAAATTTATCATCATATTTTAGATACAAAAACAGGCTTTGCCTGTGACAGCGATCTTGTATCCGCTACAATAATAGCCGACTCTTCTTTTGATGCTGACGCGTTATCTACCGTGTGCATACTTGTGGGGCTTGACCGCGCAAAAGAAATTATCGAAAACACAGCATCAACCGAAGCCGTGTTTATAGACTCCGACAACATATTACATTACACATCGGGATTATCACTAAAAGACAACACTTTTACCCTCAAATAATACTTTATTTATTAACAATTATAATATATAATATATCTATTACAATTTTATAAAGAGGTAAATTATGGGATTACTTACAGCCATTTTTGGCAATTACAGTGAAAAAGAAATAAAACGCATCCGTCCTCTGCTTGACAAAGTATTATCTTATGAAGACGAATACCGCGCTCTTACAGATGACCAGTTGCGCGACAAAACACAAGAATTTAAAGAGCGTCTTACCACGGGTGAAACGCTTGATATGATACTGCCCGAGGCTTTTGCGGTCTGCCGCGAAGCAAGTGACCGTGTGTTAGGTATGCGACACTTCCCCGTTCAAATTTTGGGCGGTATTATTCTGCATCAAGGCAGAATCAGCGAAATGAAAACAGGTGAGGGCAAAACGCTTGTTGCTACCCTGCCTGCATACCTTAACGCGCTTACAGGCAAGGGCGTTCATATTGTTACGGTAAACGACTATCTTGCAAAGCGCGACTCTGAATGGATGGGCAAACTCTATCGCTTTTTAGGTCTGTCGGTAGGACTTATCATTCACGGAATGAACAAGGATGAAAAACGCGCCTCTTACGATGCAGACATCACCTACTGTACCAACAACGAATTAGGCTTTGACTACCTGCGCGACAATATGGTAACCTACAAAGAACAAAAGGTTCAGCGCGAGCATAACTTTGCCATTGTTGATGAGGTAGACTCTATCCTTATTGACGAAGCGCGCACACCGCTTATTATTTCGGGTCAGGGCAATAAGTCTACCGACCTTTACACCAAGGCAAACGCATTTGCGCGTACACTTAAAATGGTAAAGGTTAAGGAAATGGACGACAAGGCTACCGATGAGGATGCGGCATATGACGGCGACTACGTTGTAGACGAAAAGGCGCACACCGCCATTCTTACCCCCGACGGTGTAAAAAAGGCGGAGCAGTATTTTGCTGTCGAAAATCTTAACGACAGCGAAAACATCGAGATTGCGCATCATATAAATCAGGCAATTCGCGCCCACGGTATTATGAAACGTGACGTTGACTATGTTGTAAAAGATGGCGAGGTTATAATCGTTGACGAATTTACAGGCCGCCTTATGTATGGCAGACGTTACAACGAAGGTTTGCATCAGGCAATTGAGGCAAAAGAGGGTGTTAAGGTAGAAAGAGAATCCAAAACACTTGCTACTATCACCTTCCAGAACTTCTTCCGACTTTATAACAAACTCTCAGGTATGACAGGTACCGCTATGACCGAGGAAGCCGAATTTCAGGAAATTTACAAACTTGATGTTATTGAAATTCCCACCAACAAGCCTATTGCGCGTGTTGACGAAAATGATGCGGTTTACAAGACCGAAAAGGGTAAGTTTCTCGCAGTTATTGACCATATTGTAAAGTGTCACGAAAAAGGTCAGCCTGTGCTTGTGGGTACGGTTACAATCGAAAAGTCTGAACTTTTATCATCAATGCTGAAAAAACGCGGCATTAAACACAACGTACTTAACGCAAAGCATCACGAAAAAGAGGCTGAAATCATAGCGCAAGCAGGTGTGCCTAGTGCAGTTACAATCGCCACAAATATGGCGGGACGCGGTACCGATATTATGCTTGGCGGCAATGCCGAATATATGGCAAAAGCGGCTCTTCGCCACGACGGTTTAAGCGAAGAAATGATACTTGAAGCCACAGGCTTTGGCGAAACCGAAAACTCCGATATTATCGCGGCAAGAGAAAGTTATAAAGAATACTATAACAAATTCAAGGCAGAAATTACCCCCTATGCCGAGCAGGTTAAAAACAGCGGCGGTCTTTGCATTATAGGCACCGAACGTCA
>CAYOVQ010000018.1:0-14096 GCA_964407485.1 uncultured Ruminococcus sp. | reverse complement strand
ATGACCTCATCCGTAACAACGATACTGTAAACTGGATTCCCGAAAGCATCGGTAAGGGTCGTTTTGGAGACTGGCTTAAAAATGTTCAGGATTGGGGCATTTCACGAAATCGTTATTGGGGCACGCCTCTTAACATTTGGACCTGTGAATGCGGTCATATGCATTCTATCGGCAGCATTGAAGAGCTTAAATCTATGTCAGATAACTGCCCCGATGATATCGAGCTTCACCGTCCATATATCGACGAGGTTACTATCAAATGTGAGCATTGCGGCAAGCAAATGCACCGTGTACCCGAGGTTATCGACTGCTGGTTTGACTCAGGCGCAATGCCTTTTGCGCAACACCATTATCCTTTTGAAAACAAAGAGCTTTTTGAGTCACAGTTCCCTGCTGACTTTATTTCAGAAGCGGTTGACCAGACTCGCGGCTGGTTCTATTCGCTTATGGCAATCTCAACCCTTATCTTTAACAAGGCGCCCTATAAAAACGTTATAGTTCTCGGTCACGTTCAGGACGAAAACGGTCAAAAGATGTCTAAATCAAAGGGCAACGCCGTTGACCCGTTTGACGCGCTCGAAAGTTACGGTGCAGACGCAATTCGCTGGTATTTCTACACCAACTCTGCGCCTTGGCTTCCTAACCGCTTCCACGGTAAAGCCGTAGTTGAAGGTCAGCGCAAGTTTATGGGCACACTTTGGAACACGTATGCGTTCTACGTGCTTTACGCAAACATTGATAAGTTTGACCCAACAAAGCACACCCTAAACCCCGACAATCTTACTGTTATGGATAAGTGGCTTATTTCAAAGCTTAATTCTATGGTAAAGGCTGTGGACGTTAACCTTGCAAACTACCGCATACCTGAGGCTGCGCGCGCTTTACAGGAATTTGTTGACGAATTAAGTAACTGGTATGTTCGCCGTGGTCGTGAGCGTTATTGGGTACAGGGTATGACTGACGATAAAGAAACCGCTTATTTGGTGCTTTACAACGCGCTTGTTACCACCGCTAAAGCGGCAGCGCCAATGATACCTTTTATGGCTGAAAGCATTTATCAAAACCTTGTTCGCAATATTGATAAAACCGCGCCCGAAAGCATACATCTTTGTGACTTCCCCGTGGTTGATGAATCTGCTATCGATAGCAAACTTGAAGAAAACATGGAGAGCGTTCTCGAAATCGTAGTTTTGGGCAGAAGCGCACGTAACGGTTCGGCTATCAAAAACCGTCAACCGCTTAACACTATGTATGTTAAGTGTGACACGCCGCTTGACAATTTCTATGCCGACATTATCAAAGACGAACTTAACATTAAATCGGTAGACTTTACTGATGAGGTTGATAACCTTGTGTCCTACAACTTTAAGCCACAACTTAAAACCGTAGGTCCTAAGTACGGCAAGCAACTTGGCGAGATTCGCACCGCACTCAGCGAGCTTGACGGCAATGCCGCCAAAGCAGAACTTGATGCAAACGGCGAGATCGTATTGAATCTCGCTTCAGGCGAAGTGCGTCTTGGCGCCGAAGACCTACTTATTGAAGCAAAACAAAAAGAAGGCTTCTATACCGTAAGTGACCACGGTGTTACGGTAGCTCTTGATACAACACTCACCGAAGAACTTATCGAAGAAGGCTTTGTACGCGAAATTGTCAGCAAGATACAGACTATGCGTAAAGAAGCAGGCTTTAACGTAACCGACCACATAGCAGTTACTATGAGCGGTAGTGAAAAAGTTATTGCTATCGCCGAAAAACTTTCAAGCGAAATTGCAGGCGACACTCTTGCAGATTCTATCATAGCAGGCGATATCGACGGATACAGCAAAGAATGGGATATCAACGGTGAAAAGCTTACAATCGGTGTTAAATGCATATAAGTTAAAATAAATATCATATTAATAATACAAATAAAGCCTCCCTTGCCTAAAGGGAGGGGGACCGCGTAAGCGGTGGAGGGATTTCTATCCCCTACTCAATCTCTTCAAGGAGGATAAAAATGTCCGAAAACAATACAAATAACAGTCTTCCCGAAATGGAAGATATAAGTTCTACTTCATTAGAATTTAAAGCAAAAAAGAATCCTGTTTTGGCATACAGTAACGGACTTTATAAAAATCTTGGTAATATCATTAAGACGATTGCTTTTGCATTGGCATTTGTGATGATTATTTTAGGTCTTGTAGCCGCATTCTTCTTGTTTGCAAAAAACATTTTTTCACTTGCTATAAGCCTTGCAGTAGTAATTGTATGCACTCTAATTGCGGCTGTGATATTCTTTCCGCTTTTTGGTTTGGGGCATATCCTCTGCCAGAATAATGAAATTTTAAAGATGTTAAATAAATAAAAACCTTAAAGCCGTGTTTTGTTCATATGAATAAAACACGGCTTTTAATTATTTCTTAATACATTTAACCTTGTTTTTTGTGTAAAAAGTGGTATAATATAAGTTAACATTAAATTAATATCTTTGTATTACATTTGTTTTATAATATATTTATGAAATTTTGTTCATCGAAAGGACTGTGTTTAAAAAATGGAAACTGCAAAGGTTTCAACTACGGTTTCTCGTTTTTTTAGAACCGTGCTACCAAAGTTTTTTAATTTAATAAAAAACTTTTTTATAAACACTTTTGCTATAACAAGCACTAAAAAATCTAAAATTACAGGCTCTGTAATAGGCGGTATACTGCTACTTTTTGTTGTGTTTTTTAACAGCGAGTTCACTTCGCTTGAAATTAAAACAAAATGGTGGTTACTATCCTTTGCGCTTGTAGCGCCCGTTATTATAGGAGTTTGTATAGCCTTTACAATAAAGATAAAAAACGATTTGTTAAATAAAATCTGGCATTTTGTCTGGTTTTTAATTATGCCAATAGTCACTATGACCATGACCGAATGCCTTAACAAGATATTTATTTATGATATGACCTATTTGGGCTTTTTTGCCAATTATATGGTTATATTGTTGCTACTGTTTCTTGTTTTTGCTGTTTGCGGCAGTTTCAGAGTTTCCACACTTGTTGTAAACACCATTTGTTTTGGTATGGCGCTTTCGCACGCTTATGTTGTAGAATTCCGCGGCACACCGTTTATACCAATGGACTTTTTAAGCATCACCACCGCGGCAAATGTTGCAAACACCTACAACTATACCCCCACCTACACCATCATAATCGGCACACTTATTTTTATTTTTATAGTAGTTTTAGGCATTAAAACCAAAACACCTAAATACAATCTTATAACAAAAATCATTTCTCGCACATTTATGGGCACGTTCTTTTCCTGCCTTATGATTTTGTTCTATTTCACCTCTATTTTTGCCGATGCAGGTGTTAAGCCTGATTTCTGGAATCAATCACGCGGTTACCGCAACTATGGCTTTGTGTTCAGTTTTTTCTGTAATACCAAGTATCTATATATGACCGAACCCAGCGGATATGATGCCGACACAGTAGGTGACTATGTTTCAAGTGCAATAGATAAGGACGAAACAAATGTAATTGAGCCCACGGGTAATGAACCTAACATTATCTGTATAATGAATGAATCATTGTCGGATTTAAGTGTTTTGGGTGAATTTACTACCAATCAGGACTATATGCCATTTATGCGAAGCCTCACCGAAAACACCGTTAAAGGCAATCTGTATGTGCCCGTTATAGGCGCGGGTACTTCTAATACCGAGTTTGAATTTTTAACTGGTCACACGACAGCATTTTTGCCTTCAGGCAGTAACGCGTATATGCTTTATATTAAAAACCCACTCGCATCACTTGTATCGACACTTGAAGGTCAGGGTTACTCTTCTTGGGCATTCCACCCCTATTATTCAACAGGTTGGAACAGGGTTAACGTTTATGAAAATTTAGGCTTTAATTCATACGCATTTCTTGAAAATCTTGTTGATGTATCAATTCTTAATGATTATATTCAAAACGGCAGTGATGCCGACTATCTGCAATCGCTTATCGACACCTACTATCCCGACCGCAAAAATATGCTTACCCGCCAGTATGTAAGCGACAGTTATAACTATGACGTTATTATAGATAACTACGAAAATCGCGACAAATCGCAACCGTATTTTGCCTTTAATGTAACTATGCAAAATCACGGCGGTTACACCAAGGGTGCAGGTAATTTTGATGAATGTATTCAGATTACTTCATCACCTGTTTACTACAACAAGGCAAGTAAGTATCTGTCACTTGTAAAGGCAAGCGATGATGCATTTAAAGAACTTATAGAATATTTTGAGGCAGTTGATGAACCTACCGTTATTTGTATGTTCGGCGACCACCAACCTTCTATCGAGACCGAATTTATCGCATCACTTTTGGGTGTTAACAATATCAACAACCTTACTGTAGAGCAAGAGCAAGCGCGCCACATAACACCCTTCTTTATCTGGGCAAACTTTGATATTGAAGAAAAACAGATTGATAAATTAAGCGCTAACTATCTCTCATCGTATGTGCTTGATATTGCAGGTGTTAAACTTACCGAATACAACAAATATCTCTTAAAGTTATCTGAAACCCTGCCTGTAATAGACACCGTAGGTTATATTGATTATAACAACGTCTATTACAAATGGAGTGATAAGAGCGAATATAGCGAAGTGCTTAGTGAATACGAAAAGATTCAGTACAACAATATCTTTGATTCAGAACACAAAAGCAATGATATATTCTTCCTCGAAGGTTATACAATGCCCGAAACTCTTGAAAACGAGGACGAATAACAATGAAAAACACAACCCTTTGCCATATTGAAAAAGACGGCAAATACCTGATGCTTCACCGAATAAAAAAAGAAAATGACTTAAATCACGACAAATGGGTCGGTATAGGCGGCAAGTTTGAGGACAAAGAAAGCCCCGAACAGTGCAACCGTCGCGAAGCATTTGAAGAAACAGGTCTTACCCTTGGCAAGTGCGATTACCGCGGAATTGTGACCTTTGTATCTGATAAGTGGGAAACCGAGTATATGCACATATTTACCTGTACCGATTTTAGCGGTCAGATAAGAGATTGTGACGAGGGCGCGCTCGAATGGGTTGACAAACAAAAAATTTACAATTTGCCTTTATGGGAAGGCGATAAAATCTTTTTGCGACTCATAGAAAATCCAAACACCCCGTTTTTTTCACTGCGTCTTGAATATCGCGGTGAAACACTTATCAGCGCAATTTTAGACGACAAGGTGATAATATGAAAATTTGTATATATGGTGCATCCTCAAATGCCATTGACAAATCATTTCTTGATGCAGGCGAAAAATTAGGTAAATTTATAGCGCAAAACAACCACGCTGTAGTATTTGGCGGCGGCGCCGCAGGTCTTATGGGCGCGGTAGCGCGCGGTGCAAAAAGCGCAAACGGCGAAATTGTCGGTATATGCCCGTCATTCTTTAATGTAGACGGTGCGCTTTTTACCGATTGTACCCAAATGATTTATACCGAAACTATGCGAGAACGCAAAAAACTGCTTGAAGAAATGTCTGACGCTTTTGTCATAACCCCAGGCGGTATAGGCACGTTTGATGAATTTTTTGAAATTTATACTTTAAGGCAATTAGGTGTTCACAAAAAGCCGATTGCAATATTTAATACAAACGGCTATTACGATTCACTTATTGATATGCTAAACAATGCAATCGACAAATCTTTTATGCCTGACACAAATATGAATTTACTGTTTATTTCCGATAATCCGCAAGAAATAATAAATCATATCGAAAACTACAACTCCTCCGACTACGATGCGGCGCAATTTAAGTTTATAAAGTAAAAAAACACACGACTCTGCTTTGATAATTCAAAACAGAGTCGTATTTTATGCGTAATTTCAAATTTTGGTTATTTCAAAATTACATCCCATTTATTAATATACTGCATAAGCAAAGCATAGTCTCGGTTGTTGATGTTGCCGTCAGCATTTACATCAGCAGCCTCCTCAACTATGGTAACATCCCACTTGTTGATATATTGCATAAGCAAGGCATAGTCACGGTTATTAATATTTCCATCACAGTTTACATCTCCTGGTTTTACATCAGTAACCCTTGTATAGCCACAGTTGTTACATTCACTATCTCCTACATCGCTATAACTATGGCTTTGCCCTACACCGCAACTATCAAAATGCCAGACCGCATCAAGTAGCGGCTGATTATTTTCGCATATTACAATATTTTTAAAATCTTCTTTACTGCCAGCGTACCACACATTAGCAAGGCGACTGCTGTCATAAAAGGCATATTCACCGATTTCGGTAACATTGTCGCTAATCACAACATCTTTAAGAAATTCACTGTACGCAAATGCAAACTCGCCGATATATGTTACATCATTTGAAAGAGTAACGCAATCAAGTTGGCTTGCATAAAACTCGCCTTCATAGATTTCACAAACACCGTCAGCAATTACCGCTTCGGTTATTAAATCGCCATACGGCACAATAACAATATCGTCAAAATAGATGTTATCACTACTTAAAACCTTAATTGCTATCCACGGAGTAGTTGCAGTAAAGGTATATGTGTATTGTGCCCATTCACCCGAGTCAGTTGCATCTGCGGTTTCTACAAGTTCGATCAGTTTGTCTGCCGCCATATAATCGGGATACATTTTATGAGCAATTGCAATTTGCGGTTGCGCCGTAGCGCTATCAGATGCAACGCGCAATGAAATTGTATATTTTTGCCCTTCTGTAAGAGTATCAGTGTAATTAAGCAACAACGTTGCTATGTCGTCCTGCCCTGCTAAAAGTTGCATAGACGAATCACCCTCATAAATAAAGTCTGCATCGTACTGTTGCGACTCGGGTCGGTTATAATTCCATACGGTATCGTCACAATCCCACATGGTAAAAGGATAATCCTCAAAGTCTTGTGTAATGGTCATATCCTTCCACTCGGCATAAAGCGTAATATCTCTTGGCAAAAAATAATCATACGGATATTCAAGAGTAAGATCGTCATACGCGTGCCATGCAACAAACTTGTACCCCTGTCTGACGGGTGTAGGCAAATCAACCGTTTCATACGGCTTACCAACCAAATCATCAACAGTAAGCCCTGCTACACCTGTATCAAAACTTATTTTTACATCTGGCACAACAAAAGTCTTGTCAGAGAAAAGTCGAGCATTTCTATCGGCTTTATCAAACACTATAAGCACAGGCGTACCGTCTTCTTCAACGCGCCATGTGTTTTGCCAATCAAGATTAGGCATAGCGGTTTTTGCATCTTCGCCAACGCGCCATTGAGGTCTTTTAATTCTTGTCGCGTCAAAGATGGGCTTTGTTCCGTAATAATACAAATTCTCAAGCGCGTAACATATTGATGCTTCATTGCCAACCCATTGATGACTACCTACAACGCATTTAACATCGTTTTGAGTTAAAGATAATGAATTATAAACGCGCGAACCCATAGACCACTGATTACCAATAAGTCCGCCTGTATAACTTTCTGTCTTGCCTACCAAGGTAGCCGTTACGTAACAATCCCTGATAACAATAGCCGCGCCACCCGGACAACCTATACCGCCAACGGCATTAGCCTCTATATAACACGTATGATCAACAAAACAGTTGGTAAATGAAGGCAGTTTTCTTGGTGTGGTTTCACCAGGTACCAAAAATTCATCATTTACCGTTGCATCGGGTCGTATATTGTTACCGTAAAAGTCATAAAACGCACTACCCATACCAAAAAGTCCGCCTGCATAAACGCTTTCGTCGCCAATAGCCGCCTTAATATATGCCTGCGATACCCCGACGTTTTTTATAACAGCAGAGCCGCCCACACGCGGAAACAGCCCTAAATATGAGTTTTTGGGTGTTACCGCATAATTATAGCACATTCCAAAAACAACATATCCGTCGCCATCAAATGTGCCTGCAAACACACCTGCATTACTGCTATGTATCCAGTTGCGGCAACCCGCCTTTGATTCCCAAAGTTTATGCGATACATCATTCAAATAAATGTCACACATCAACTTAAAGTGCGCGGTAGAATAACTGTATTTAGTTGAAATAGCCAATGCCAGTTGTTCGCCCGTAGCAATGAGGTAGGGACTTTCTTCGCTACCGTTGCCGCCTGCAAAACTTATGGCAATTTCACCCGACCAAGTTTCACCCTGAACACCGTTAAACGACTTAGCATTCCCGGTAGGGATAGGAAATGCATCTGTCACCGTTTGCCAACAACTTGTAAAGTCGAGCCCTGACATATATGTTTTAGCATTACTGCCCTTCATACTGTTAACATCAAGCGTCACAATGCCTGACATACTTCCGCTTTCGGTAGTATATATGTATTGGGCATCAATATTCTCGTCAAAAGCAAACGGGAAAGCCCCCGCGCTGATACATTCTTCCACTTCAAGTTCGCCCGTTACTTCAGATACAATGCCACCAACATTACCCGTAGCACTGATTTTTCCCTTAAAAATGCTGTTATCCATTTTAATTCGGGTAAAACCAACCTTGGCTATTATTCCGCCCGCATTTGCTTGACCGTCAAAACATACGTTTTCGCCAACGTCGCATGCGCGAAGACTTGATATCAGCGATGCGTTGTCTTTTGCAATACCTACAATTCCGCCAAGATATGCGCCCTCATTACCGCTTAAGTAGGCATTATCTATACGCACATTTCTTATGTGGGCATCTGAACCTAACACAGGTATCAGCGCGGAATATTCGCCCGCTCTTACATTAGTATTGTAAAGTCCGTACACGGTGTAACCTGCGCCGTTAAAATAACCCTCAAATTCATAAACATCATCCGATGTGTACCATTTTATTGCGTTATCTTGCCACTCGGAAACCGTAGTATCATTTATATAAATATCCGCAGTAAGAACAAAATGCTCACCGATTTTTCCGTACACAAGCATTCTTGCAAGCATTTCGGCATTGTTTATCTGATAAGGATTATTTACCGTACCGTTACCGCCAGCAAATTCTGCGGCAATATCACCCGACCAACCAATACCGTCTGATGATATATATTTTTTAGGCATTGGTATTCCGCTTGTTGTATACCATAAGTTTTCCCAATCAAACTCAACACAAGTTGCCTTTGCCTTATCACCCATGAGCGATGAATTTTCTACAACGTTAACAGCCTCTGTTGCGTCCGCCACCGTCTGCGAAGGGGCTGACGTGTCGGTATATACGTTTTTGTATATAGCGCTGTAAGAGGTCTCTGCCGTAGATGAAGGATATATCCCTATCGAAATACTGTTTTTTACAACAATAAAACTGTCGCTTATATCGTTTGCAACAAACGCGCCCTCATAAGATGAACTTGCGCTTGACTGTATCGAGCCGCCCGATACAATGGTGTTTTCTATATAAATATCACTGTTTTTATGAGCGCAACCAATAAGACCTGCCGTATTAGTTTTGCTTTGAATATTGCAGTCTACAACCGCAATATTACGCAAATATACGTTTGAATTTTCTGCAACGTCACCCACAACAGCGGCAGCGCCCTCCGCAGTTGAAGAAGTTGTTCTGATATATGAATTTTTAATTGTAAAGTTCTTTATTGTTGCAGAACCAACCTGCGCAAAAAGACCTGATCGTGTAGCAGATTTTGCAAAAATACCGTGAAAAGTAACACCGTTACCGTCAAAATTTCCATTAAAAGCAACACCTGCATCCGAATTATACACATTGCCGATACCAAGCGAAAAATACCGCATTATAGTTGTATAACTTTTGCCATCTACATCATTAAAATACAGATCGGTTACACCGTCGGCAATTTTATAGTACTTGGCGCTTTGCGGTGCAGTAACCATAAGATAAAACTGCTCACAGTTTGAAATGAGATATGGGTCGCCTATCGAACCGTCGCCTGCTGCAAAGTGTGTCGAGACAGTGCCGTCCCATAAGTCAGTTGTATATTTGGGTCCGCCGTTTGCATAATACTCATCGCCTGTAGGCACAACGTATTCACGTCTTACGGTAGGATAATCCCCCTCTACAGCAAGCCAGATAAATTCCCAATCAAATTCGCTTAACGTGCTTTCTGCCGTCAAACCTTTGATAGCCGACTCGCTTACAATCTCAACCTCGCTGTCGGTATATGACAAACTGCCGTAAGAAGAATGCTGTATCGAATACGTATGGCTTACCGTAGAATACACGTTATTAAATTGATAGGTATGACTTACCGACGGTATTTTCTTACCGCTCCACATTTCATCGCGACCTGCGCCGTAAACCTGTAAACCTACCGCAAGAATATTTTCTAATTTGCTGGTTTCATCTGTAGAGCCGTACGGCATATTTAAAATCGCGCCCTCTACACCTCTGGTTGCGTTGGTAGAATTAAGTGTTACGTCTGCTACAACACAATCAGACACATAAGGTTGACAGGTGTTTGCCGAGGCTACAATAGCAGAGGTAAAATATGCGGCTTGCACGTAAGCATATCGTACCGAGCAGTTCTTTACGGTAAAATCAACCGTATCATAATCATCATCCCCCGCTTCACAACGACCGGATATAACACCTGCCGCACCATACACTCCGGCATACCAAACCTTTTGTCCGTTGGTCTCACCAGCGTCTTCCCTATCTGCAGAATTAACGTTTGATGTATTTATAACGTAAGAATTTTCAAAACTTACATTTCTTACCACTGCACCAAACTTAACCAACGGTAAAAAGGATGCTATTCTGTATCCGCAAGCATATAAACCGTAAACGCAGTGACCGTCACCGTCAAAGTTACCGACAAAAGCCTTATTATATATAGCATCCTCATCAGCAACCCAGTTGTTAAGCGCCGACATATCAAAACCGTCTGTTCCCCACTTATCATAGTCTGTAATATCATTAAGATATATATCGCAGTCAAGTTTATAATATGCAGGCTCATCGTTTACTTTACCACCGTCATAAATCATTCGGTAAAGTTGCTCGCCGTTTTTAATAATATACGGATTAACAGCAGTGCCCTCACCAGCGCTGAAAAAAGTACCCCGTACCAAACTACAATCGCCCGACCATATTGATACGTTCTCTGCTGTGTCATTTTGAGCCGACACCTGAACTCGTATAAGCGGAATTGATGATACAGTCAAAATTATAGCAAGAATAACAGATAATAACTTTTTCATATTAAACTCCAATTTTAAATTATATATTTAATTTTAACATATATTTTAATTAAGCGCAACAAAAACACCCGCAAAAACAATGCGGGTGTTTAATACTTTATACTGTCTTTTTATTTTATTTGAGTATCACTGTCCAACCGTTGATATATTGCATAAGTAATGCGTAGTCTTTGTTGTTGATTTTGTCATCACCGTTAACATCGGCTTGGTCAGCGATTATTTCAATCTCCCAACCGTTTATATGTTGTACGAGCAACGCTAAATCACGGTTGTTGATATTACCGTCATTATTTATATCGCCAACAGAAACAGGTTGCAATACCTTTACGGTAAACGTATCGCTAAAATCACAATAACTTACCTTTATGATTTGTTCACCTAAGGTATTGGCGTCAAAACCGCTCACGATAAACCCATCGTTAATAACCTGTGTGCTATTGTCGCTATAGGTAAGTCTTACCTCTAAACCGTTGATATCAAGTAGTTCACCAATAAAATAAGTTTCTTTAAACGGATAATTTATAATCTCAACCTTTGTTAAAACAGGTTCATTTACCATAACCTTAAATGTATCGCTGAATTCACCGTAAGTTACGGTTATTGTTTTTTCGCCTGCCGTGTCAGAATCAAATCCGCTTATGGTAATTTCTTCGGTAATTTCGGTTTTGCTACCGTCACTGTATATAAGATTTACTACAAGACCATCTGCAACAAGGTCTTCGTTGGTAAAATACTCTTTTTTATCAGGTTTTGCAGCAATCTCTATACCAATAGGAATTGGATCAGGCTCTGCAAAAGGAACTAATACACGGTACATATTTTCGTAGCCAAGCGACGTATTAGGCGCAATATCATTTATATCACAAACCAAATAGCCGTCTTTAAAAGTAAAGCCAAATATGTTAAAATCGCCTGCTAAATCGGCATCATACACCAAAACGGATGAATTTGTAGATATATTGTACATATAAATTTCATCCGCAAGCGAATAAAGCAACACTTCGCCATTACTTGAAAGTCGGGAATTGTTTCCCCAGTCATAATAGTTAAATAAACTAATATAATATTTCCAACTGTCTGCCACACTGCAAAGAGTTTGTTTGTCACTGTAACGCTTTAACGCACTCTCTTTATTGTCTATATAATAGATTTCGTTATCTATAAGTTGAAATTCGGTTTCAGAATTTTGCCAGAAATAGTTGTCGTATTTTGTATCGGTAGGTGTGGTATCATAATCTTCTGCCTTGTGATTGGTTGCATAAATGCCGTTACTCGAGCGTAAAAAGTTTTTATGCAATACAGCGCCGCTGACACCGTTTGCATCCTCACTCCAACCAACATCATCCCAAGTAACGTCTATATGGTACTTATTACCGTTTAAATATACTATGTTCCATCCGTGATTTAACGTATTGGACGAACAATAGTAGTTTTCTATACCGATACGGTCCAACAAATACATATACGCCATAGCATAACCCTGACAAACCGAAATACGATTTACCAGTGCGCCGTAGGCTGTATGAGACTCTATACTTGTTGCGGTATTTGAATATCCGTATTCGTTCCAAACGGCTAGTCTGTCATGCAGTAGTAACAATTTTTGCTCATCAGTAAGATTGCTGTTATCCTGTATGCCTTTAAGCATAGCATCTGCTACTGAAACCATCTCATATTTGCATCTGTTGTATTCTTCGGCTGTGTCGGCAAAATCATGGTATGAAAACTTTAAATATGCCATATTTCCGCTATTCACCCAATAGTTGCAACCTATCTGACTAACGTTAAATATTTCGGGATTTTCGTAAAAAAGATAATTACAAAGCGCGTCAAAAACAGTATCAGTAGCGGGAATATTATAATCGGTTACTTCAAATTCAGACTGACAATTTGCGATGGCTTTCTTCACATTGCTGATAAAATCAGATGTCAATACATCGGTTGATAATATGTCTTCTAAATCTTTTTCATAATCACTGCTACCAGCATTATAAAGTTTAATGGTTCTGGTCGCGCCGAACGCAATTATTCTGTCTTCGGCTGAAGCAGTAACAGAAAAGCAACCCATTAAAAATACAACAGCCAACAAAATCGACAAGAATTTTTTCATATCAATCACCATTAAACCGATTTAATTTTACTGTTATCAAACACCGTAAACTGCACACCGTCAAAAGCAGTTGAAAGTTCGCGGCATAACGGTTTTACAACAACATTTTCGCTTGCATAATGCCCCGCGTCAAATACTGTAACACCGCAATTTAGGGCATCAATAAACACGTTGTGTTTTATATCTGCTGATATAAGCGCGTCATATCCTCCGTCTACAACATCTGTCAAAAAATCTCCGCCCGAACCTGAGCACACAAGCACACGGTGTATTTCTCTGCCGCCGTCGGCATATTTTACCGCACCGCCCAAAGACGATTTTATGTGCTCTGCCAAAGCATCTGCGCCAATTATATCACACTCTGCCTCGCGGATTAAAAATCCGTCGTGCGCTACAAACGGCTTAACATTGGTAAGACCTATAGCCCTGCAAAGATTTTCGGTAACACCGCCGACTGCAATATCTAAATTGGTGTGCATAGATATTACCGATACATCAGCCTTTATCAACTCATACACAACCGAGCCCGCTGTTATAGCCTTTATCCCGTTAAAAATTACTGGGTGGTGCGTAACAATAAGCTCTGCGCCGATTTCTTTTGCATAGTTTACAGCGTTTATATCGCAATCAAGGCAAACTACCGCCTTGTTAACCGTGCTATTACCGTCACCTACCAAAAGACCTACGTTATCAAAATCGCAGGCGGTATCAAGCGGATATTTTTCCTTTAAATAATCTAAAATATTATTTACAGTCATCATTTCTTTTTAGCAAACGAGTCTTTGAGCGCGACTGTGCGGTTAAAGACTATTTTATCACTAGTTGTATCCT
>CAYOVQ010000017.1:0-14166 GCA_964407485.1 uncultured Ruminococcus sp. | reverse complement strand
CCGGAACACGCCATAAAAACTATAAATCAGGCATTTGATTTAGATATATCAGAATATGCAACGGTTAATTTTTACGGAATGACCGATATTATTGACGCTGTGGGCGGTATTACCGCTACCATTACACAGGACGAGCTTACCTGGAAGGGCAACGATCATCCAAACCTTAACAACTGTATGGATGAAATATGCAGTGAGATGGGACTTGACCCCAAGGATTATTATATTCACACGGCGGGCGAACAGACCCTTAACGGCGTGCAGGCTACAGCATACGCGCGTGTACGCCACTGTACTACCGTTTGGGGCACCCGTGACGACTTTGGTAGAACCGATCGTCAGCGTCATGTTATGCAAGAGCTTTTCAACAAGGCAGTCACCATGAAAAAGACGCAATATGTCAGCCTTATAAAAGCGCTTATTCCGTGCAGTGAAACCTCACTTTCTTACTCGGATGTTTTGGGGCTCGCAGTAAACATATTGCTTAGTTCGCCCACTTTTGAGCAGTATCGTTTGCCTCCCTCGGAATATCAAAGCGATTTCTTGATGACAAGCCCGTCGGGATACGGCTCGGTAATTTACTATGACCTCGATTACGCCGCAAAAATGATAAACTCTATAATTTATGATGACGTAACAATGGAGCAGTATATAGAAGAAAATCCCGTTGAAAGAAACAACTGGTATTATGAAATGACAGGCACTACCGGCAAAACAACTTCAAGCGGGACAACATCATCTGCACAACAGACCACATCGTCCGATCAGACGACCACAAGCAGCGAAGAGCCTGCCGACACAAGCAGTGAAAAAATCACCTCGAGCAAGGAAGACGCTTCAAGCGAAGAGAACACTTCAAGTGAAATTACTTCAAGCGAGAATGATATATCGAGCGAAGAGAGCACTTCAAGCGATGAAAACACAGACAGCTCAAGCGAGAATGTCACAAGTGATAATAGTTCGGAGCAAAACGCGGGCACAGATACGCCTGATACCCCGCCCGAAACACAAGACCCGACCGAAAGCACCACGCCTTAAAGGAGATGCGGTTGTGAAAAGAAAAAGCACCAACTGTGAAACCTGCGCCAACTATATATACGACTCAGAATATGATGAGTATTTTTGCGACTGTCGCCTTGATGAAGACGAAATGGCGCGGTTTTTAACATCCCAAACATTTAACTGTCCGTATTATAATTTTTACGATGAGTATAAAATCGTACAAAAACAAAACTGAAAGGTGTGAGAAAGATGCTTAAAACTTACGCGTTAGCGGCTGCGGTGATAACGTTGCTTTTAGATATACCGTTCGATATTTTCAAACAGCCGTATTCGTGGTGGCTTGTGCCTGTTATATTAATTTGCGCGTTTGTTGCGCTTATACTTTTACATTTAGCGGTATTTGCAATAAGTATATTAACGGTAAATTTAGATAAACCGCCTCGCGATAGCAATTTCTTTCGCCTTTTGGTAAAAGGCTTTTTGCAGATGGCATTACCCATACTGCGCGTAAATGTACACTTAACAGGTATTGAAAAGGTTCCGCAGAATGAGCCTTTTTTGCTGGTCTGCAATCATATTCACGACCTTGACCCTGCAATAATTTACTATGCTATACCCGATGCGCGACTTGCTTTTATAGGAAAAAAAGAGGTGCGCGATATATTTCCTTTTGTATACAAGGCGTTACATAAATTAAGCGGATTGCCTATAGACCGAGAAAACAACCGCGAAGCCGCAAAAACAATAATTAACGCTTCGCATCTTATAAAAAACGGCACCAACTCGGTAGCCATTTTTCCCGAAGGCTACGTAAGCAAAAGCGGTGAGTTATTGCCTATGCGCAACGGCGCATTTAAAATTGCAACAAAGGCTCAATGCAAAATCGTGGTTTGCACTATTTGGGGAACAAGGCAGATACCTAAAAATCTGTTGCGCCGAAAAACCGATATATATTTTGACGTATTGGATGTTATAGACACGGCAGACAATTCGCACACGGCAGAGCTTGGCGATCGGGTGCATGAGGTTATGAAAAAATCATTAGAAGAACACAAATAAAAACAACCTTTGTCTTTTTAAGACAAAGGTTGTTTTTTGTTCTTTATTAATATTTCAACAATCTCAAGATCATAGGGATATGTCACCTTGTGGTTTGCGCCGTAATCAAAATATTGATATCCACGTGTTTCTTTAGGAAGTTGTTGCGCGGGGTGACAAAGCGGAGATTTTTCGTCAAAATGCTTATATAACAACTTAAAGCGGTATGCATCGGGTGCTTGAATAAGATAAAAATCTTCACGGTCACAATCACGCTTGTCATAAGCACCCAAAGCGTCGGTTATTTTGAAAGCTGTTTCCACATAGTCATATTCGTCAAGAAAACCGATGTACTTGTCAAGCACTTCGCTTGTTATCATAGGGCAAGCGGCATTGTTTTCAACGATCTTTTCACAGTCTGGAAAATGTTTTGCTATATAATCAAGAGCATTTTTAAAAGATTCGTTGCGGCTGCTTCCGCCAAGTATAGTTTTAACACCATAGCGATTTTGAATTTCACCTTTTTCAAACTGATCTTTGTCAAGAACGACTATAAAATCATCAATTGTTTCGGCGTTTTTGAAGGCGTCTATAGAGTAACTTATCATCTCTTTGCCTAAAATCTTGCAATACTGTTTTGGCGTTTTGCTGCCAAAGCGTGAACCGATTCCGCCAGCTAAAATAATTCCGATTGATTTCATAATGTTATCACCTTAATGTTTGTTTCCTTCTATTACGCAATTTCTGGGCTTGTTTCCAATGAGCCAGTCCTCAAGGCTATCAATTATCATCTGGGTACCGGTGGCCTGCACATCATAGGCTGAACCTGCAATGTGTGGGGTAAGAATCAGGTTGTCATACTTTAAAAGACGCGAGTCAGAAGAAATGGGTTCTTTTTTCGCAACATCCATGGCGGCACCTGCAAGTTTTCCGCTTTCGAGGGCATCAAGCAGGGCGTCTTCATCAACGATTTCACCGCGCGCAGTATTGATAAAGAGGGCGCCATCCTTCATAGCTGCAAATTGTTCGTGCGAAAACATATTTGAGGTTTCTTCTGTAAGAGTGCAGTGAAGAGATATGATATCGGCTTCTTTTAAAAGTTTTTTCAGACTAACTATTCTTACGTTGCCAATTTTGTAATCTTTTATAAACGGGTCGCAAGCGATAATGTTCATACCAAAAGCGGCCGCTTTTTTTGCAATAAGTCTGCCTGCGTGACCAAAACCTACTATGCCGAGGGTCATATAGTTAAGACTCTTTCCGCGAAAACGTATAAACGGACTGTTTTTATCAAGTCCCCAAACAGTATCTTTATATTCTTTTGGTTTTGAAGATTCATCTGATGTAATAACCTTGTTGTGAATAAGAGCGTTGGTATAAGATATGTTGCGAGTAAGATCTAAAATATATCCCATCGTCATATCAGTAACGGCTTCGGCGTTTCTGCCTGCGTTATTGCATACCGTAATACCACGTTGTTGTGCGGCATCAAGGTCGATAACCGACTTAACGCCGCCGCGGCAACAGATTATTAATTTTAAATTTTGAGCTGCGTCAAGTATGTCTGCAGTAATCATATCATATTCACAAACAAGTATATCAATATCTTTAATCTTTTCGGCAAGCTCTACAGGTGGCATAACCTCATGGTTAAGATTATAACCGTCATAAATAAAATCTATTCTGTCAGAAAGAATTTCTAATTTTTCTTTAATGACTTCTGCGGTAACTAAAGCTTTAAACTTTTTCATTAAAGCTTTCCTCCTATTGTTAAAGTTGTGGCGTTTACTCATCTAAAAATTGCAGGATATAAGGATGATGGTTCTTTCTTTTTTCTGGGGGAGGAACCTGCATAAAATCACCGTAATTCATTGTGAGAATTTCTTCAAGTTTGTTCGGAAAATCAAGTTCAACGTTTTCGAACTTGACTTTTCGGATCGGAAAAATGTCATCTTTAGTATAAATACATTTACCGTTTACAGTGTCAAAGAAATACTCATATTTCTCGGTGTCAACATCCTGATAGCGTGTGCATTCTTTGATGATTTTTTTGTATAATGATTTGTGTGAAAAGAAAATATTTATAATAAAAGAACAAACGGCAGTAGCGCAGTGTGCAAGTTTTGCTTTGATTCCTTTAAAAGGAACGTTAGGAAATGGCAGATGTTTTAAAATTAAAAGTTTTCCGTAAAACCATGCGCGTTTTGCCTGTTTTTTGTGAGCTTTAGGGTCCTCAGGCACATTGCAAAACGGGAATATGTCAAGAAAGATACCAAGAGGACAGTCGACGCTTTTGAAAGCGTCCTCAACAAAGCGAGTGCCTTTAAGACAAATTCTGGTCGTCATCAGAGGGTATGCATCAAACTCGTTGGCATTAATGATTGTGTATTTGTCAGAATGTTCTTTTTTGTAAACATCGATTAATTTAAGATAATCATTATACAAAAGACCAATGTCGATATCATCATCCCAAGGAATAAATCCCCCATGGCGCAATGCACCAATGCCTGTGCCGCCTACACCAAAATAGGTGATATCATTTTCTTTGCAGATTTTTATAAAATCTGCAAGCATTTCAAGTTCACATTGCTGAAGTTTTGCTAATACTTCTGGTTCGTATGGTTTTGACACGATATTCATCTCCACATAATAATATATAATATTATAACTAACACCGGTTTTTTTGTCAATAAAACCGTTGTAATGCACCAATAATTTTGCTCTTGATTTTTCAGATCAAAAAAGGTAAAATGACAATGAGTAGAAATTTTATAACGGAGGGGAAATAATGACTGAAAAACGGGTTGCTGTTTTGTTGTCTTCATATAATGGTGAAAAATATATAGAAGAGCAGGTAGAAAGCATATTAAATCAGAGTTATAAAAACATCACGCTTTTTATCCGCGATGACTGTTCTAAAGACGGTACGGCAGAGGTAATAAAAAAATACGCCGAAAATGAAAATGTAGTTTTTTTAACGGCTGAAAAAAATCTGGGTTACCCCGGAGGATTTTATGAAATGCTGCGTTTGATAGAGGGATACGACTATTATTCGTTTAGTGATCAAGACGATGTGTGGAAACCCGATAAAATAGAACGTGCGGTTGAATTTTTAAAAGACAGTGACGCACAAAAACCCTGTTTGTTTTTTGCCGATTACGATGTAGTGGATGAAGAATTAAACTTTATCAGAAGGTCGGTAGGACCACGCAAAAATCCGGATTTTAACTATTCATTATTTTCTTCTATAGGGCTTGGATTTACCTATGTTATTAACAATACTTTAAGGGAATTGCTTTTGGCAAAAAAATCAGTTAAAACAGTAACTAAAGACGTTTGGATCGGTATGCTTGCATGTGCGTTTGGAACAGCATATTACGATTCAACCGTGAGCGCTTTGCACAGAAGAAATGATGGCGCATATTCTTCGCAAGACAGAACTTTTTTTCAATCTCAGAAAGAACGTTTTAAAAAGTATTTTAAAACTGACGGATTTACAAACATAAAAAATGTTATGGATGAATTTTGCGAAATGTTTTATGAACAATTATCACCAAAAGATAAAAAAATATTAAAGTTGTTTGTAAATCGAAGTAAAAACCCATTAATTGTGTTGAAAAAAGTATTTTATCCGCACAGATTGAGGTATGATATAAAAGACGAAATTATGTTGAGAATAGTTTTTTTGATAGGAAAACTATAAAAGCATTATAAATCTAAAAAAGCAAGTATAGAGGGATACAGTGAAAAAACAAAACAAGTTAAGCACGTCACAAAACGCACTTTATAATATGATAGGCACAGTGGTTTACTGTTTTTGTCAGTGGGTAACCTCTGCATTACTTGTTGTGCACCTTTCCCCAGAAGATGTAGCGATTACCAATACCGGTTTGCTGCAATTGGCTATCAGCGTAACAAATATTTTTTGCGCGGTTTCTGTTTATAATATGCGAACCTATCAAATTTCTGATATTGAAAATAAATATTCAAACGGAGATTATATAGGTATGCGATTTGTTACAGCTACGATCGCGGTGGTTTTGTGTTTTGGATATGTAACTGTCGGACGAGTAGCATCCTTGTTTATAAAAAATCAAACGGTTTTACAATATTTGCCTCAATATTCATGGAACACGATAGCGTGTGTAATGGCATATATGGTTTACAGACTTAACGAAACGTTTAGTGACGTTTTGCACGGAATTGATCAAAAAAATCACCGTATGGATTGTGTTGGTATATCTTATGTTATGCGCGGACTGGTTTCTACCTTTGTTTTTGCTTTTGTGATAGTGACAACAGGCAATGTTCTGGTTGCGGTTGTATCAATGGCAGTGGCAGCGCTTTTGGTTGTGGCGCTATACGATGTTAAAAGCACAAGACAGTTTGGTTCTGTTAAACCCGTGTTTAACAAAAACACTATAAATAGGTTGCTTGTAACCTGTCTGCCTGCAGTCATATCTGCAGCTTCCTTTACGGCTATAACAAGTATTCCGCGGCAGATGCTTGAGAGTATGCAAAATGAAGACGCACTTGGATATTATGGCACAATAGCTGCACCGCTTGTGGTGGTACAGGTTATGGCTACAAGTATATTTAACCCTATGCTTACCGAACTTGCCGAGTTCTATAACGAGGGTAAAATTCACAGTTTTGTAAAACGCATTGCCAAAAATGTAGGTTTGCTTGTTTGTTTAGCGGCTATTGTTTGTGTTTGTGTAATATTCTTGGGCAACTTTGCCGTAGGCCTTGTTTTTGGACAGAAGTTTGTACCATATACTTATTTGATGTATGGTATAATAGGTTGCACAACAATGTACGTAATAAGTTGGTTGTGTATTAATACGCTTATAATTATGCGTAAACTAAATGTTTGTATGGTTGCAAGTATTATATCGCTTGTAGCATCTACAGCTTTCGCAAAGCCGTTTATAGAAATTTTCGGTATGAACGGTGTGAGTTTTAGTATTATAATTTCTTATATTATTCATGGTTCAATTTGCTTTGTTGTAATTTTTAAAACGCTAAAAGCTAAGGGGAAAGAAAAATGAGTTATTCAAACGCCGACCACACCTATGCTATTTGTGCGTATAAGGTAAGTGTGCATCTTGAAGATTGTGTAAAGTCGTTGCTTGAGCAGACTGTCAAAAGTAATATTTTTATTGCCACATCCACACCAAATGAACACATAACTGCGATTGCAGAGAAATACGGATTGGCAATTCACGTGAACGAAGGCATAAAGGGCATAGGCGGCGACTGGAATTTTGCTTATGACAAAGCAGAAACTTCACTTGTAACCATAGCACATCAAGACGATATATACGAGCCCGATTATACAGAGCAGATGCTTGATTTTATAAACAGGTCAAAAAACCCAATACTTTACTTCAGTGGTTATGCTGAGCTTCGAAACGGTGAAAAGGTTTATAACAATTCGATATTAAAGATAAAAAAGCTTATGCTTTCTCCACTTAAAATAAAATCGTTCTGGAAAAGCAAATTTATAAGAAGACGAATACTGTCATTAGGCTGTCCGATATGTTGCCCCGCAGTGACATTTGTTAAAGAAAAGGTTGGCGCAACACCTTTCACAAATGATTATTTGAGCGATATAGATTGGCAACAGTGGGAAATTCAATCACGAAAAAAAGGCTCTTTTGTATACAACAAGGCACCTCTTATGTGCCATAGAATACACGAGGATTCTGCTACCACAGAAATCATAGGCGACAGCAAAAGAAGCAAGGAAGATTTTGATATGTTTTGCAAATTCTGGCCGCGATGGATAGCAAAAATAATTGCAAAACTTTATTCAAGCAGTGAGAAGAGTAACGATATATAAAAAGGGGAAAATTAAGTGAAAACACTAATTATTATTCCGGCGTACAACGAAAGCGAAAATATTGAGCGAGTAGTAGCAAATATTAAGCAAGAATGTCCCGAATACGATTATCTTATCATCAATGATTGTTCTACTGACAGCACTCCGCAAATTTGCAAGGAAAACAACTTTAATCACATTAATTTGTGTTGCAATTTGGGCATTGGCGGCGGAGTACAAAGCGGCTACCTGTATGCATACCGCAACGGATATGATTATGCAGTGCAAATAGACGGAGACGGTCAGCACGACCCCAAATATATTGCTCAAATGATAGATGTTTTAGAAAAAGAAAATGCTGATATGGCAATAGGTTCCCGATTTATAACCAAAGAGGGCTTTCAATCAAGCGGTATGCGTAGATTTGGTATAAACTTTTTAAGCACGCTGATACGTATGGCTTGTGGCGCAAAAGTAAAAGATGTAACAAGCGGTTTCAGAGTGGTAAATCGCAAATATATCGAGTTTTTCTCAAAAGACTACGCGGATGATTATCCCGAACCCGAGGCAATCGTTGCAGTGACACTTCGCGGCGGTAAGGTGGTTGAAGCGCCGGTTGTTATGCGCGAACGCGAGGGCGGCGTTTCATCAATAAGTCCTTTTAAATCTATCTACTATATGATAAAGGTATCTCTTGCAATATTGCTTTACAGAATAACATATAAAGGCGGTGCAAAAGAATGAGTATAGCGCTTAGAATATCGTTGCTTATTGCAATATTTGTATATCTTGTGTTAATAATGGTGCTTTTGCGCAAAAAAAGTTTAAACTTAAAGTATTCACTTTTATGGATTTTTATGGCTGTTGCGCTACTGTTAATGGTTACGTTCCCCAAAATGATTGAGGTTTTGGCGGAACTAATAGGTGTTGTATCATATATCAACGCAATTTTTATGGCATTTATATTCTTTATTTTGTTGTTGGTTGTATCGCTCACGTCTATCGTATCAAAACAACACCGCGAAATAAAAACGTTAATTCAAAATGTCGCATTGTTACAAAAACAGGTCGAAGAACTAAAAAAAGAATAAATATACACAAACAACCCCTCGTACGAGGGGTTGTTTGTGTATGGGGATGAATATGGTGGGCGCCGCTGGCAGAAGTGCAGAAAACTGCCATCGGCTTTTATAAAACCGCGCAGATACCAAGGGGACAGAGGTATCTTTTGCAGATTTTAACAGATTTTAAGTTGATCGTATTGCGGTGGATTTTTAAAAATACGAACCTTATATTCAATGTATTTTTCGTTTTCGCTCTTTCGCGATTTTGCCGTAATGCCCGCGTTTTGCATTGTGCAAAGCAGTTTAGAAAGACTGTTGGAAAAGAGTTTAATATCTCCGATAGCGGCTTTGCGAATGGGTTTTATCGGCTCGGGGTTGGTATTGGTTTCGGTACTATCTTCAAACGGATTAAGAATATGTTCTATAAGTTCTTCGCTTTGGGCAAGACTTAATCCTTCAGCGATTATTTTGTCAAGCGTGTTTTGACGTTGTTCGGCAGGCAATCGCAAAAGCGCGCGGGCGTGCCGCTCGGTAAGATTTGCCGCTGTCAGACGTTCTCTGGTTTCGGGCGAGAGTTTAAGCAAGCGCAGTTTGTTGCTAACGGTCGAGTTTGCCATACCAAGTTGCACGGCAATCTCTGATTGCGTAAGGCGAAACTCGGTAATAAGGGTTTGTATCGCCTCGGCTTCTTCGAAACAGTTCAGGTCACTGCGTTGCATATTTTCGGTAATGCTGTAAAGCGCCGCTACCAAATCGCTTGTGCGGTGAAGCACACAGGGTATGCGCCGCAATCCTGCCATTTTTGCGGCGCGCAAACGTCGTTCGCCGGCGATAAGCAGATATTTTCCGCCGTCGGTCTTGCGCACCGTTAGCGGTTGAATAATTCCGTTAGCGGCTATCGAGTCGGCAAGCGACCGCAATTCGTATGTATCAAAACATTTACGCGGTTGATTAGCATTTGGAACAATATCGTCGGGTTTTAACATAAGTAATTTTTTATCGGCAAAGGTATGCATAACGTCGTCCCTCCTTGCAATTAAAGTTTAAGATAATTTTCTTCATTTGTAAAGAAAAAGCGGTCGGGCAAAAACGACACAAAAAAATTAAAAGCGCCTTTTTATAAGGCGCTTTTTGCTATTTTGCCACCCATTCGCGGATATTTTGGCGGGGTTTGCGATGTCTTTTTTGCAATTATAAAGGCTCTTGCCTCATTTTCTCGCAAGGTTTCGCATATAATTGTGGGTTTTTGACAGCCTAAAATTTTGTATGCGTTACTTGCAAGGTCGAGTTCTTCTTTTGCAGAAGCGCCTTTCATAGCCACAAATTGTCCGCCCACTTTAACAAACGGTATGCAGTATTCACACAACACAGGCAGGTTGGCTACCGCTCTTGCGCAGGCAATGTCATACTTTTCGCGATAGTCCTTGTTTTTGCCGCCATCCTCGGCGCGCATATGCACGGTCTCAGCGGTGAGATTTAACTGCTCTAATACTGCGTTTAAAAAGGTGAGACGTTTATTAAGTCCGTCCATTAATGTGAGTTTAATATCAGGTCGGGCGATTTTTAATACCAACCCAGGAAAACCTGCACCTGTGCCAACGTCTATAACATTAGCGTTTTGTGCAACATCAGCGTTTTTAAAAAATAAAAGACAGTCTAAAAAATGTTTGTATAATACTTCTTCGGGCTCGGTTATTGCGGTAAGGTTCATTTTTTCGTTCCACTCAACCAGCATATTGCCGTAGACGTTAAGGCGGTTTATTGCGGTTTCGTCAAGCGCTAAGCCAAACGACTCGCATATGGGGACAATTTTTTCAACATTAAAATCTATCATATTTTCCTCTTGAATTTTATTTAGAAAGATATATAAGCAACACCGATACGTCGGCAGGGCTAACGCCCGATATGCGCGATGCCTGACCTATGTTTTTTGGGCGCACTTTGTTAAGTTTTTCTGCCGCTTCAAGTCGCAAGCCTTTAATTGCCGAATAATCAAAATCTTGGGGGATTGGCTTGTTTTCGAGCCTTAACATTTCGTCAACCTGCGCTTGCTGACGGCTGATATAACCCTCATACTTTATTTCAACCTCAACCTTTTCGCAAATATCGTCCGAAAGTTCGGGACGGTCGGCATCAAATGGCGCCAAGCACTTGTAGTCAAGTTGAGGGCGTTTGATAAGGTCGGCAAGGCGTGTGCCTGTGGTAATCGGCGCGGTGCCGCGGCTTTCAAGCATAGCGTTAAGTTCTGCTTTTGGCGCAAAGAACGTGCGGTTTACACGCTCTATTTCTTGTTCTTTAAGGTGACGGCGCTCTAAAAATCTATCGTATTCTGCGTCGCTCACAAGTCCCAACTTGTGACCTGTGGGCATCAGTCGCTCGTCGGCATTGTCCTGACGCAACAGCAAGCGGTACTCACTGCGTGAGGTCATCATACGGTAAGGGTCAGAGCAGCCCTTTGTTACAAGGTCATCAATAAGCGTGCCTATGTAGGACGAGGAACGTGAAAGCACAAGCGGCTCTCGACCGAGTACGCTGTGAGCGGCATTAACACCAGCGACAAAGCCCTGTGCGGCGGCTTCTTCATAACCCGACGAGCCGTTGAACTGACCCGCGCCGTAAAGACCTGTTTGTTCTTTTATTTCAAGCGTTGCATAAAGCGCTAACGGGTCAATGCAATCATATTCTATAGCATATGCCGCGCGCATAACCTTTACGTTTTCAAGACCTTTAATGGTGCGGTAAAACTGTATCTGCACCTCTTCGGGTAGGGATGATGACATTCCCTGCAGATACATTTCCTCGGTGTTTTCGCCGCAAGGCTCAACAAACATCTGGTGGCGCTGTTTGTCGGCAAAACGCACAATTTTATCTTCGATACTGGGGCAATATCGTGGACCCACACCCTCAATATCACCTGCATATAGCGGTGAACGATGCAGATTATCAAGTATTACCTTTTTTGTGTCATCGTTTGTGTAGCCTATGTGGCACACAACCTTGTTTTCGGGTGGGGTAGTGGTTGAAAAACTAAACGGTACGGTGTTTTCATCGCCGTCTTGTATTTCAAGTTTTGAAAAATCAATACTTGCGCGGTCTACACGCGCAGGAGTACCTGTTTTAAATCGGCGAAGCGGAATACCAAGTTGTTTAAGTGACTTTGAAAGTTCGGTCGCGGGGAAGTTGCCGTCAGGACCGCTTTCGTAATTTACTTCGCCTATATAAATTCTGCCACCCAAAAATGTACCTGTTGCAAGTATTACGCACCTGCAAGCATAGTCGGCGCCTAGGCGTGTGATGCAGTGCCAGAGTCCGTCGTTGCGCTTTTCGATATGTACGATTTCAGCCTGCTTTACATCAAGATTTTCTTGTTTTTCTACCGCGTGCTTCATATAGCCTGAATATGCGCGGCGATCAATCTGCGCGCGCAAAGAATAAACCGCAGGACCTTTACCGCGGTTAAGCATACGGCTTTGAAGTGTGGTAGCATCTGCCGCTTTGCCCATCTCACCGCCCAAAGCGTCAAGTTCACGCACCAAGTGACCCTTTGCTGTGCCGCCGATAGACGGGTTGCAGGGCATATTACCCACCCAGTCAAGATTGATTGTAAACATAACTGTTTTACATCCCAGTCGCGCGGGGGCTAAAGCCGCCTCAATACCAGCGTGACCGCCGCCGATTACGGCTATGTCATAATTTTCTGCATCATAAGTTTTAATCATAAAAAGCCTCTTTTGCGGACGAGCAATGCTCACCCATACATAGTGAATTATGAAATGTAAATTTTATTTTCCGACACAAAATCTTTTAAATATCTCGTCGCAAACCTCGTTGGTAACGCGTTTGCCCGTAAGTTCAAGCAGAGCAGCAATAGCATCATCAACACAAACACTTACGGCATCAAGAGTCATACCGCAAATGAGCGCATCGCGCGCGGCAGACACGGCATCAAGCGCGCGGCGCACGCAGTCGCGCTGGCGCTCACTTATAAGCACAGTATCATCGGGTGAGAGCATCTCGGTTTTGCATACGCGGTTTATGGCGCTGCAAAGAGCATCGTAACCGTCGCCTTTGCGCGCCGAGATTTCAATAATCTCAAACTCCCCTAAATCTGCCTTGTCAAAAGCGGCATCAAGGTCGGTTTTGTTAAGCAAAACAATACATTTTTTGCCCTTTATGCTCTCAAGCAACTGCTTGTCATCATCGTCAAGCGGAACAGAACTGTCAAATACCGCAAGCAACAGTTCTGCATTTTCAATTTTTTGGAGTGCACGGTCCACACCGAATTTTTCTACTGTGTCATTTGTTTCGTGTATACCCGCCGTGTCGGCAAGGTTTAAGATTATATCGCCTACGTTAATCGTATTTTCGACAATGTCGCGGGTAGTACCTGCAATATCAGTTACAATCGAGCGGTCACTGCCGCACAGCAAATTCATAAGGGTAGATTTGCCAACATTTGGCTTGCCCACAATGGCGCAGTTTATACCCTCGCGAATGGCTCTGCCCGTATCGTAGGTAGAGATTAGTTTTTGGCATTTAGCGTGACACTCGTCCAAGAGGCGCGAAAAACTTTCTTGGTTTAAGTTTGGTATATCTTCATCGGGATAATCGGCAAAAGCCGCTAAAGATGCCGCCGTTTCAAGTAGTTTGTTAAGTATATTCTGTGTGTCGCGGCTGATTCGACCCTCGCGCGCGCCGCGTGAGATTTTTGCCGCCGCATCACTTCGGGCGCTTATAAGTCCCATAACACTTTCGGCTTTGGTAAGGTCTAATTTACCGTTTAAAAAGGCGCGCTTGGTAAATTCACCGCCCGTTGCCAGCACCGCGCCGCATTCGAGTACGCGCCGCAATATCTGACGTGTTACAACCGTACCACCGTGGACCGATAATTCAACAACGTTTTCGCCTGTATAACTTTTTGGCGCGCGAAAAACGAGCGCCACAGCATCGTCAAGCGTTTCACCGTTTTTGTCAACAACTTTACCGTAGGCGGCTTGATAACCTGAAAGGTCTTGTAGTTTTTCGCCCGAAAAAGCGGCAAAGCATTTTTCGGCTACCAATATAGCATCGTCACCCGAAATTCTTATAACACCTATTCCGCCCTCGCCTAATGGTGTGGCAATAGCCGCAATTGTGCGTTCAGACACAAAAATCACCTACTTAAAAGTTAAATCATAATATTTTAACACATTATAGCGGTTTTTTCAATATTCTTATTTTTTATTGACGAACGAGTGT
>CAYOVQ010000016.1:0-14324 GCA_964407485.1 uncultured Ruminococcus sp. | reverse complement strand
AGGCAAAAGAAAAACTTGATCTTGACTGGGAACACAACTGGCAGGTAGTAGACGGAGATTATCCGTTACCGCTTAACGAGTACATAACACCTACAGGTGATGCATACTATGAAAACGGCGGTCCTAAAGCGGCAGAAGATTTCTGGGACGGAAAAGCAGCCAGAAGTTTTGCCGCAGGTACAGGTACTTTTGAAGACCCGTACTTAATCGAAAACTGCGAGCAGTTCTACCTTATGGTAAGCACCCTTAATGCAAGCGCTTATTATAAAATTGCTGACGGTGTAACTGCCCTTTACTTTAACGATGTTAAGGGACTTTCCTACAGCGAAACAATAACTGCATTAAGATCTAAAAAGATGCACGTTTACGCGCCTGGTGAAAGTAATAACTTTAGCGGTTATTTTGACGGTAACGGTGTTACGATCTACGGTATAAAAGCAGAAGGTAAACTCCGTTGCGGTATTATTCCGCAGGCAGGTAATGCTACCCTTAAAAACTTTACCGTTAAAAACTCACAGTTTACCGCAACCGACGGTATAACTACAACAAATACAAAAACCGTGGGTGCCGCAGCAGTTATATCCGACCTTAATAAAGGCGTTGCTGTTAGTCTGCGCAATATAGCGGTTATTGATTGTAAGGTTTCAAGCAATACAGGTGCCGCGGGTCTTGTTGCTTGTTCTAATATAAGCGGTTGTGTATTTGTTGATGACTGTATCGTAGCAGGCGGCGAAATAATGTCTGAACAAGGCAGTACCCAGCATGCCGCATTTGTTGCTACATCATCAAGTGGTTCACATACTATAAAGAACAGTATTGCTTTGGGCATTTATCCCGCAGCAGATAATACTCAATCATATCTTAGCACGTTTAAGAACGTTTACACCGACTTTGACGCACCCTCTTCTTTTGCTGAAGCAGGCGCTGTTGGTGTAAAAAAGGTTTCAACCGATGCTCTTAAGGGCGCAACAGTTAAGACAACTGCTGCTGAATTTGATTGGGAAAACACATGGTCTACAACCGATAATATTCCAATGCCACGTAAACATGTTTCGATAGTAGGCACGGTAAATGAAGTTTGGTCGGGCAATATTTCTGATGTTTATGCAGGCGGAAGCGGTACTGTGACCGATCCTTATCAAATAAACACACCCGAAAGACTTGCTCAAATGCTTGTATACTGCAAGCCTGGTGCATACTACTCACTTACTGAAAACATTTATATTAACGACGTAAGCGATGATAACTGGAAAGATAACGCTACCCAATGGTTAACCTCTGCTGACGTTGAAGGCTTTACAGGTGTATTTGACGGTAACGGTTGTACCGTTTACGGTCTTTATAACACCGATGTACAGTCAGGTGTTTATGCAGGTCTTATTCCTGTGCTTGGTTCAGACGGTGAGTTAAGAAATATTAAGGTTGATGACGCTTATATTTCAGGTAAAGCGGGCGCTTATATAGGCGCAGTTGTCGGTACTATAGAAGACAACGCAACAAATATCACCGCACTTCGCGCAGCGGCAGTTGGCAAAAACGTAGAACTTGCAGGTGCGGCTAACGCAGGCGGTATTGTTGGTCGTGTAGGCTTTACAAAACTTCGTATGGACAACAGCATTTTTGCAGGTAGCATAACCGCAACAGGAAAAAATGGCGGTCTTGTAGGCGAATTGGTGGGCAAACTCGAAATTAAGGAAAGTATTTCTGTGAAATATAATCCTTTTGTTTCGGCAGATAATGTAAATGCCAACGCAATTTACACCAATGCTGATTGCAATATCGAGGGCGTTATAGTTCTTGACGGTGAAAATATGCAGGGCGAAAACGCTAAAACATATATGACCGAACTCGACTTTAACGGTACTTGGATTACTACCGATGAGTATCCGTTGCCAATATATAAGGTTAAGTCATTCGACGGTGTTAAGGGCGAAGTTTGGACAGGCGAAATTGCTACCAATTTTGCAGACGGTAGCGGTACCGAAGAGGATCCATACCTTATCGCCACAGGTGAGCAGATGGCTTTGGCAATTTCTCCCCAATACAGCAGAGTTAATGCTTACTTTAAACTTGTTTGCGATATTTATCTTAACGATGTTACTGATGAACTTTGGAATGCTAAAGTTGGTTGTAACACATGGTTACACAACAGTGAGGCAGGTACGTTTACAGGTACATTCGACGGTGACGGCTATGTAGTATTTGGTATGTATTACAATTACGTATCTACACCTACAAACTCATATTTAGGTTTGTTCCCACATATAGGCGGTTCGGCAACAATTAAAAATGTAGGCGTATCACAGGCTTATATTAAGGCTGCTATCGGTGACGAAAGCGTATACGCAGGCGGTCTGTTTGGTATGGGTAGCGCATTCTACAATTTTTATGGCGAGAAAATTGGTATATCAGATACTGTAAATGACGAATTTTTGATTCCTGGTGATGATACACCCACAAAACTTCCTTCAATTACAAACTGCTTTGTTGACCACACCTGCTATATCGAAGCAAACGCAGTAGGTGGTATCGGTTGTCCTGGTGGCGCGGCAATAGTAATTCGCGATTGCTATGTAACCGCTTCGCTTGTTGGTAAGGCTGATTCATATGCAGGCGGTACTATCGGTAACCAGTGGTCAAACGGTTCACGTGTTTATAATACGATTTCATTCCCCCAGACCGATAACAAGTTCTGCTGCGGTACACATCAGTGGATTAGTAGTGAAGCAAACGCTTGCTTTGCATTAGAAAATTGTTATTATTACGGTAGCAAGAGTATTTTTGGTGCCACACGTGTTACACGTCCGCAGTGGCGCATAGGTGAAGAGGCAAAAACTGCTATGCCTAATCTTGATTGGGAAAACACCTGGCGCGTTGAAGAAGACGGCACACCTGTGCTTCGCATATTTGACAAAGAGGATAGAAGCGCCAGTCTTTTCTCTGACAAAACATTCAAGATAGATGATGTTCAAATCAACTTTATAACAGGTGATGCGGCTATAGTAATCGATCCGATTGTTGGCAAACCATACGATTCGATTGGAACACTGCCCACACCAACACGCTTGGGTTATGAGTTTAAGGGTTGGCATGCATACCCAGACTTCTCACTTGAATATCCTTATGATTACTTCCTTTCACGTGACATTAACCTTTATGCCGAATGGAAAAAGATAGGTATAATTCAGGATTTCGAGAGTTATACATATTCAAGTTATGACTGTGATTTAAACCGTTGGAACTATAACAAGCCGGGTTCGCGTGGTGGTTATAACTTTGATTACGTTCACACGGGCACCAAATCTATGCAGTTGCTTAACAATTCGACAGACAGCGCAGATTTATTGATTAACTATGAAGAGTGGTTAACTGTTGATCAGGATTACACAATGACATTCTGGGTTGCAACTGATAAGGCAGACAACGTTGCTACACTCTCACTTGTACAGAACAATTACCCTGATTATCTTGATACTGCAGTATCTGTAGAGCCTATGGTAACACTTACAGGCTTACAGGTTGGCGTGTGGAAACAGTATTCTTACTCATTCACTGCAAAAACCAACTGGGTATCTATAAGAGCAACAGGTAATTCGAGTTTGTTTATTGATGATGTTATTATCGCTCCTACGGGTAACATTATAAATAACAACAATTATATAAACGGTGACCTTAGCGCATTGTCACCTGCCACATCAGACACCACAACAGTAGTAGCGCTTATCTCTGCAATAGTTTCCTGCGCAGTTATTCTTGTTGTATCAAGAAAAAACACTGCAGAAGTTATTGAAAAAATTTAATGAAAGGAAGAGTCTTATGAAGTTTAACATTTCTGTAAAAAGAATAATCTGCTTTTTGCTTGCGGTTTTGATGTTATTTTCAGTAGTAGGCTGTAAAAAAACAACAAGCAGCAAGAAAAAGGTAGTAGTTCGCGACAAGGTTGTTGTAAGAGAAGACAACACCGATGATGACAATACCACAACAAGTTCTGACTCTTCTCAAACTGTTAATAAGGTAGAGCAGGTTACCACACGCGCAAAGCGTACCTTGCTTAAAGCAGAAGAGGAAACCGAGACAATTTCGTTTGACGAATTGCACAAGGAAACATTTTATCCTGAATTCACTTCACAAAACGTTGATTGGGTAGGACCCGAGGGTTACGTTATTGTTTATTCACCTGCTAAAGATAAAAACGGTGCGCCTACCAATGCACGTGTTCTTGCAAACAAATTGGCAACTTTCTTTAAAGATAACGACAATGTTGAATTACCCGTTTACAAGGATACCGATCCAGCACTTGAAGGCGTTACCAAGATGATTATAGTAGGCGACACTGCCTACTATAAGTCAGACCTTTCCGAGACTGAGTTTGCTGTTAACCTTAAGGGCGACAAACTTGTGTTTGAAGGCGGTCACATTGTAATGGCAGAAAAGGCTGTTGACTGGTTCAGAACTATCAAGCGTGAGGAGGGCAAGGTTGCAACGCTTTCGGGCGAATCGGATGACTTTGTTTCCACCAAGACAATAGACGGTCAGACATATGTTTACGTATGGGGTGACGAATTTGACGGTGAAGAACTTTGTGACTACAGCAAGTGGTCTATGTCTGACCGTATGGCAAGCTTTAACAGTGACTTGGTAGCTGTTCATTCAAAAGAATTTTGCTATGTTGAAAGCGGAAGATTGCGACTTACAGCTGACCGCTATCTTTCTGAAGACAACGCTCAACACGTTTATGCATTCAACGGTGGATACGATACGCCTGATACTATGGCGTTTAAGAACGGTTATATGGAAATTGACGCTAAGCTTTCTTACACAACCGGTATTCTTCCTCCAATATGGCTTATGAGCAACCCTGATCAATCAACTGCCATTCCTGTTGAGCAATACAATGCTGCCTGGACCGTTGAGGTTGATATTTTTGAAACATTTGCTAACGGTAATCGTTGGGATGTAAGTTTCCATAAGTATTATAAGCCTTATGATAAAACAATTGACGGTGTAAGATATTTCAACGGTGTTACCTATCAAGCAACCGATTCTGACGGCAACACTGTAAACAAGATGTTCTTCAACGGCGAAGAAATATATAGCCTTGCCGGAATTGATAAGACAAATAAACTTCTGATATTAACAGATAATAGATATCAGACTTATGGTACTATTACAAGTTGGCGCGACCACTATAAAAAGGATAATCCCGAAGAAGATGCAAAGCAGGCATACATCTTTGAGGGCGAAGCGCTTGAAGAACTTAACGATACCTACCATACCTATGGTTACCTTCACACTTCTGAGGGCTACAAGATATATCTTGACGGCGAATGCTGGCTAGAACGTGAGTGGGATACCGCATATGACGGTGTTAACGGCTTTGACTGCGATAACAATAACGGTTGGGGTTATGAGCTGTTCTACTATCTTATTTTGGACCAGTATCTCTATTCGGCAGGATCTTCAGCTACTGCACCAATCATTACTGATAACAAAACTCTACCAATATCTTCTTGGTACGATAATATAAGACTTTATCAGTTACCTGACCAGATTGCAATCAGCACTCCCGCATATAACGAGTAATAAAAAAAGATTTTCGAGGCGCACTCCATAAGGAAGTGCGCCTTAATTATATTCGCCTTGCGGCGAGTGATATTGCTTCGCAGTGATATAATGTTTTGCATCGTGATATTGTCCTTCGGACAGTTTAAGGCGAATATAATATCATAAAAGCCCAGGGCTTTTATATCACTTTACAAGCCGAAAACAAGCAGTTGTTTTTCGGCAGGTAAAATTATTTTTTCAAAGTATGTAACCCACTATGACGCTTTCACACTCTTTGTGTAGTGTCATTTCTTTATCTAGATCAAAAAGCCGAAGGCGGCAACTTCTTTACGAAGCGTCTCCTTCGGGTCTCTTTTTTTAATGGAGAATGAAAAATTGCGGTGTTTCACTTGCGTTAAACGTATATAAAGACTTTAAATGAATTACGTAACTTTTTTTGCCCATAATAATTTGGGTGATTTTTTTGAAAAACAAAATATTTAATAAAAAAATATTTAAAAGAGCGTTTATAATTTTTTGTTGCGGGGCGCTTTTCTTTGCTTTGGCATATACTTATCTTAAATTTAATTTAGAAAAAGAAACACAAACCACCGAACAAAAAGACTATACCGTGCCTTATGAAAAAACTCCTGAAAACAAGGGTATTGTATTTGTATTTCCAAACAACAGCGCGGTGTTGGTCTACCTTGATTTTGAAAGTAGCGGTGTGCGACTGCTTGATATCGAAAGTTTTGACTCTGCTCGCCCCGAATACTATGGCTATACCGCCGATTACACCGTGCAGACAAGTTACGAGTTAATAGAGGGTATAATCGACAGGGTAGGTGGTATTGATATAGAGCAAAACGGCGAAACGCTGCGCTATACGGGTGTTCAGGTAATAGATTTAATCGCTCACGGATATGACGGGGACCTAAAAAAACAGATACTTTTGCAAATTTTTGAGCAGATTTCAAAAAATAACTTTTCAAAAGAGGATTTTGTATATATAATAGAAAACAGTGAAAGCAATTTATCATTTATAGATTGTATTTATTGGCTTGATTATATTGAAGAAATGTGCGATAAAATATATTTTGTTAATTAAATGACATTTGGCATCCATACGGCACACAAAAACCATAGTACTGCAGAATGCAAAAGTTGACAATTTTTGTTGTACAATATATAATTAATATAATTATATTCTTTTCATCACTGGGGGAAATATTTTGAACAGAGTAGATGAATTTTTTGGTATAAATGTTTTTGGCGACGCTGTAATGCGCGAGCGTCTGCCCGAAAACGCATATAATGAGTTAAAGACCGCAATATCACAGGGCAAAAGCATCGACCGCAAAATTGCCGATATTGTGGCAAATGCTATGAAAGAGTGGGCAATAGAGAAGGGCGCCACTCACTATACCCATTGGTTTCAACCAATGACGGGTATCACCGCCGAAAAGCACGACAGTTTTATCGCGCCCGACGGTGACGGCAACATAATAATGGAATTTTCGGGCAAAGAACTTATAAAGGGAGAGTCAGACGCATCTTCATTTCCGTCAGGCGGATTGCGCGCTACGTTTGAAGCGCGAGGCTATACCGCGTGGGACCCAAGTTCTTATGCCTTTGTAAAGGATAATACACTTTGCATACCTACTGCATTTTGTTCATACAACGGCGAAGCGCTTGACCAGAAGACTCCGCTTCTTCGCTCTATGGAGGCTATCAGCAAACAGGCTTTGCGTATTGCAAAACTGTTTGGTTATGACGACGTAAAAAGCATAAACACCACCGTAGGACCCGAGCAGGAGTATTTTTTGGTGGATAGTGAAATGGCAAAGCGCCGTCCTGACCTTGTCTTTTGCGGCAGAACACTTTTGGGCGCTACACCTCCTAAAGGACAAGAGATGTATGACCATTACTTTGGCGTTATAAAGCCGCGCGTAAAGGCATTTATGCGTGAACTTGATAACGAATTGTGGAAATTGGGTGTATTTGCTAAAACCGAGCATAACGAGGCAGCCCCCGCACAGCATGAACTTGCGCCTGTTTTTACCACCACAAATATAGCGGCAGACCACAACCAACTTACAATGGAACTTATGAAAAAGATTGCCGAAAAGCACGGTCTGCTCTGTCTGCTTCACGAAAAACCTTTTAAGGACGTAAGCGGTAGCGGTAAGCACAACAACTGGTCGCTTTCTACAGATACCGGTATTAATTTCTTAAAAGCGGGTAAAAACCCCAGCGATAATCTGCTCTTTTTGCTTACACTTGCCGCAGTTATTCGCGCCGTGGACGAGCATCAGGACCTGCTTCGCATATCGGTAGCGTCGGCTGGTAATGACCACCGTTTAGGTGGCGCAGAAGCGCCCCCTGCAATAATCTCGATGTATTTGGGAGATGACCTTAACGAGATTTTAGAGTCTATTGAACGCGGCGAGCATCATACCGATACAGGTAAGGTTAAAATGACGGTCGGCACCGAGATTATACCATACATAAGAAAGGACAACACCGACCGCAACCGCACTTCTCCCTTTGCATTTACAGGCAACAAGTTCGAGTTTAGAATGTTGGGTTCATCTTCTTCTATATCCGAAACAAATGTTGTGCTTAACACCATAGTTGCCGATGTATTTTGTGATTTTGCCGACAAACTTGAAAATTCGACCAATTTCGACAATGACGTTTTAGAACTTATCCGTACTACCGTTAAACAGCACAAACGTATTATATTTAACGGCGACGGTTATTCAAAGGCGTGGGAAGAAGAAGCCGCAAAGCGCGGACTGCTTAACCTGCGCAGCACGGTTGACGCAATACCTTATTTGCGCCGCAAAGAAAATATCGAACTATTTGAGCGTCACGGTATATACAACTGCGCCGAAATCAACTGCCGCGCAGATATCAGCCTTGAAAACTACAGCAAGACTATGCATATTGAGGCGCTTACCCTGCTACAGATGATTAAACGTGACATTATTCCTACGATTAGTCGTTATCAGGGCGATTTGTGCAACACCGTAAGTCGCAAGCGCGCGGTATCAGATAGCCTTAACTGTGATGCCGAGACCGCGGTCATAGAAAAACTTTCGGTATTTAACGAGCATCTCAACACCCTTGTAAAAGACCTCGAAATTGCCGTCGAAAAATCGCAGTCTACCACAGATTTGCTTGAACGCGCAAGACTTTACTGTGACAAGGTACTGTTTATAATGGATAACATCCGTCATATAGCAGACGAGGCAGAAACCATTGTCGCGCGTGAGTATTGGCCATATCCAACATACGGAGATATATTGTTTGATGTTTAAAACGCAACAAAGTTGCGTAATGAAATAAAACCTATAAAGGATTTATGAAGTATCCCAAAGAAGCAGACTTAAAAATTTTTTTGAGTCTGCTTAAAAATTTTGCAACCTTTTTAGTGTTTGAAAAGTTTTATAGTTAAGGAGGGAAAATAATGGAATACAAAATTTCTGCGACAGCAGCCTTTAACAAATATTCCGATATGGTGTACCGCCTTGCCTTTGCAAGAGTAAAAAATAAATATGATGCGGACGACATATTACAGGAAGTTTTTTTGCGCTTTTTAAAGCAAAAGGAAAAGGTAAACAACGAAGAGCATGCCAAGGCGTTGCTTATACGCATTACAATCAACTGCAGCAAGAGTCTGCTTTCAAGCAGTTGGTTTAAAAAGACTGCGCCTTTGAGTGAAAATTTAAGTGTGTCAGACCCGTCGTTTGATACGCTTGATGCCGTGTTGCGTCTACCGCAAAAGTACCGCACCGTAATTCATTTGCATTACTATATGGGTTACAGTGTAGACGAGATTGCAGCAATTTTAAAATCCAAACCCTCCACGGTAAAGTCGTGGCTGCACCGAGCGCGACAAAAACTTAAAATAACACTTGAAGGAGTTGAAGCGAATGTTTGAACAAAATTACAAAAACGCGATGGATAAAATAACCCCCGACCCAAACGTTAAAGACAAAATTTTAGATAGAATAGAACTTAAAGAAGAATTAAAAATCCGCAAAAACCCCGCAGTTCCGTGGCGAATAGCCTTTGCCTGCGTGGCGGTAACAGCAATTATTGCAGGCATAATATTTGTGCCGCGCGACAGTTTTAAAACAACTACCGACGCACCCAAGACCTTACAAGTATCAAAATCGTATAACGAGATTTACAATCTTATAAAGCCCAAGCAAAGCATTAGCGATTTTTTAGATAAGTTTGCCGCAACCGATGACGGTTACATTGTCATTGAAGATGAAGAGGTTGAATACGTAGACGGCGACAGTGCCACAGGCGGCACGGCTTCTGCTAATACCAACACCCAAAATTACGCCGCAAAGCAAGAGACCGCCACCGATACCGAAACTGCGTCAAAAAACGATAGCGACGATTACTCCGCCACCACCGAGCAGGTCGAGGGTGTAAGTGAAGCCGATATTGTTAAAACCGACGGTGAGTATATCTATTATTTAAACGATACCCATTTAAGCATTTTTACTGCCGACGGTGAGGACTCGGCTCTTGTTAGTCAGACGCGTGTATCTGATACTCAAAACGACCTCTACGGCGAGATGTTTATAAAAGACGATAGACTCGTTCTGCTTGACACCTTGTTTTACAAAGGCGATAAAGAATTTGTTACGGTTGTAATCTATGATATAAGCGACCCTACAGCACCCAAAAAGATAACCCAGAGTTGTCAGGAGGGTATGTATAAATCTTCTCGTATGGTTGGCGACTACGTGTATCTTGTTTCAAACAGTTACATTAATATAAGTGAGA
Source organism: uncultured Ruminococcus sp. (assembly GCA_964407485.1). Classification (GTDB taxonomy): domain Bacteria; phylum Bacillota; class Clostridia; order Oscillospirales; family Acutalibacteraceae; genus UBA737. The sequence goes on along the minus strand of CAYOVQ010000016.1, from coordinate 3,971 downwards.
TAGACAAAGACGACCCCACCACTTTTGTTCCCGTTACCGAAACAAACGGCGTTTGCGAGGCAGTACCTGCCGACAGCATCTACAGATATGAGCAGGAGGAATATACCAATCAGTATACCGTTATAGGCGCTTTTAATTACAAAGACGGTACACTCAGCGACACCGCAAGTCTGCTCGGCGGCACAGATAATATATACTGCAGTCAGGGTAATATCATTCTTGCAGACAGCAACTATAATTCATACGACTCTTCGGAAGAGGGCAGTTATTCACAAAACAATACTATCGTATCAAGACTTGAGATAAAACAGGGTCAGATTGAGTACAAATCCACAGGCGAGGTGGACGGAACGCTTGAAAATCAGTTCTTTATAGATGAGCACAACGGCTATTTCCGCTTTGTTACTACTGTTACTGTGGTCGAAGTTCAAAAACGCACCTTTGATAATGCCGAAGATATGATTGTAACCTATGAATTAAACAACACCTCTGCCCGTCTTACCGTGCTTGACGGTGAACTTAAAAAGATTGGCGAAATAACCGATTTAGCCAAGGGCGAGCGTGTGTATTCGGTACGTTTTATGGGCGATACCGCTTACTTTGTAACCTTCCGTCAGACCGACCCTCTCTTTAGCGCAGACTTAAGCGACCCTAAAAACCCAAAAATTTTAGGTGAACTTAAAATCCCAGGCTTTTCAGAATATATGTACCCCTACGGTGACGGCTTGCTGTTAGGCTTTGGTATGGATGCCGACGAGTCTACAGGCAGAACGGGCGACTTAAAACTTTCTATGTTTAATATAACCGACCCTGCCAACGTTACCGAGGATGACAAAACCTCGATAGACGGATATTCTTATTCACCTGCGCTTTATAATCATAAGGCAATGCTTGTGTCACCCGACAAAAATCTCATAGGTTTTGCCGCCACCGATAATTACGATAACATTAAGTATCTAATTTACAAATATACGGGTGACGGCTTTGAGCGTGTAGCTACACTGAGCATAAAGGACGGATATAACTATTACGCTATGGAAGATGTAAGAGGATTGTTTGTAGGCGACGCATTTTATGTGGTATCAGAAGACAAGTTGCAGGTATTTGATATAAATACGTTTTTACAGATAAATATGGTAAATTTAGGATAGCTAAAGCGTCAACAAGTCTCGGTGCAGATGCATCGGGACTTGTTGCTTTTTGTAATTTTATATTGACAAACATATAATAATGTTTTATAATAAAAACAGTTCACAAAGTGAACTAATTTAAGATTAATAAAGGCGGTGTTATTACGCAAAATAAACTTGAAACCAATCTTATAACCTCTTGGGTAAAATTATCGGGCATAATAAAAAACAGCCGTATTACAACGGGGCTAAAATATAACGAGGCTATTGTTATGCTGTCACTTTACAGACGCTATTTAGCCGACGGTATCGGTCTTACCTCGGTTCAGGATATTATTAAAGAAACAGGGATGTTAAAATCTCTAGTTAACCGCACGTTAGGCGAACTTGAAAAACAAGGGCTGATTGTTTACACACAGGGCACGCTTGACCGCAGAACAAAATTTGTAAAATGCGTAGAGGAAAAACTTGATGTGTTTTTAGCCGTTCATAATTCATCAATTAAAGTGGCAGAAAACATAGTTGATATAATTGGTGAAGAAGACTCCGAAACCTTTATAAGAATAGTAGACAAACTCTCTAATGCAGGCTACAAAGCCAAACCGCAGGCATAGTTCTGTCGTTTTTTGAAAGGGATGTTATTATGATAAAAATACTTGTTGATTCATCGGCAGATTGTAATTTGCAAGACGGTATAGTTGATGCCATCGTGCCAATAAGTGTAAATATTGACGGCAAAGAGTATAAATCGGGTGTTGACCTCACAAGTGACCGATTTTATGAACTTTTGCAACAGTGCAAGGAATTTCCGCGCACCTCGCAACCCTCACCGCAAGCATTTATAGAAATTTTTGAGCAGATAAAAGAATCGGGTGACCAACTTGTTTATCTGTGCTTGTCATCCCGCTTAAGCGGTACCTATCAGGGTGCGCTTATTGCAAAAGAAATGGTTGATTGCGATAATATTTATATAGTCGATACTTTAGGCGCGACGCATATCATAAGTATGATGGCATCATATGCCCGAGATTTAATTAACAAAGGTTTTGCCGCAGGTGAAATTGCTGACAAATGTGAAGATTTAAAAACAAAAATAAAGGTTTATGCAGGCGTTGACACGCTTGAATATTTATATCGAGGTGGCAGACTCAGCCGCGCTAGCGCTACGGTGGGTGAGATTGCAGGCATAAAGCCAATCGTTACGATAAGTGATGGCAGGGTAGAGCCTGTAGGCAAGTGTCTTGGAAAAATAAGGGCGATGAATTTTATTTTAGATAAAATTAAATCACATAAAATTAACACCGATTTCCCGATGTATTCGCTTTACACTTACGGCACCGAAAACTGTCAAGCATTAGAAGAAAAATTAAAGGATAACGGATATGAAACAGCCAACAGATTACAGGTAGGCTCAACCATAGGCACCCACGTAGGTCCTGGTGTGTATGCGGTGCTGTTTGTGGAAGAATAGTATAAGCATATCTGAAATTGAAAATTTTAAGTATAACAAAAGCCTCCTTTTGCACAAGGAGGCTTGTTTAGTTTTGTGATTTTTTTAGGTCTTCACTTGGTGAGATACCTATTATTTTTTTATATGCTCTGAAAAAGGATGAATAATCACAAAAACCGCTTTTTTGATATGCATCGGTTATGTTGCCGCCTAAAAAGAGACGTTGCCTTGCGCTGTAAATGCGGCGGCGCACCACGTACTCCCACACGGTGCAACCCATAATCTCACGAAATTTTCGGTTTAGCGATGCCTTACTGCAATAAAGCGCGTTTGAGATGATTTCAAGGCTTAATTCGTTAGAAAGATTTTTGTTTATATAGTTTATTGTTTTTTTGATTATATCGTCTTCAACCTGTGGTTGCGCGGTGGGTGTAAGTTTGGTAGATAGCATTGAAAAAATCATCGAGATACAAGAAAAGATAAGATTTTTTTGCGCGTCGGTGGAGGCTTTGGTGATAAGCGAAAAACTTTCTTCAAACCAGATCTGCTCACATTTGGTAAGCGTGAAAAGGTTAGCGCCTGCATAAATCTGTTCGCTTAAAGCCTCAAACTCTTGCGGTACAGCAGCGGTATCTATAAGCAGCGCCATACGTTCATATGCCGCAGACGGCTCTAACAGTAGGTGGTGCGTCTGACCGCTTGCCATAACTAAAATATTGCCGCGTTCAAGCGAAAAAATGTTGCCCTCTACCACAAAACGCGCATTACCACGTAAAAAATAATATATCTCGACCATATTGTGAGAATGGCTCTTAAACGTGAAGTCGTCGGTTGCAGGGTCAAGCGTTAACGTGTGATGCAGATACAGCGAATCGCCGCGATAAACAAACAGTTTTTTCTTTTTCATAATATCACCGCGTATATTGTAGCATAATATGTTCTTTTTTGCAATATATTTGGTCTTATTTGCAATTTAATTGCAAAAAGAATAAGAGTATAATAAAGTATGGAAAAATCTTAAAAGAGGTGTTATTCTTATGGTAAAGGCTTTAAAAAAGGATAAACTGCAGGTAAATATTTATGAAAATCGCATCCTTATGGGTGAGGCGGCGGCAGACGATATTGCTGCTTGTATGCAAAAACTGCTTGATGAAAAAGAAACTATCAATATGGTTTTTGCGGCGGCGCCGTCACAAAACGATGTCCTCGAAAGTTTGCTTAAAAAACCGCTCGATTGGCATCGCGTAAATGCTTTTCATATGGATGAATATGTTGGTCTTAAAAAGGAAGATGCTCAAAGTTTTGGCAACTACCTAAACGAGCATATATTTAAAAAAGTTCCTTTTGCAAATGTTTACTATGTTGCTGATTACGGTCTTGATTATGAGCAG
>CAYOVQ010000015.1:0-14415 GCA_964407485.1 uncultured Ruminococcus sp. | reverse complement strand
AATCTATAGGGAATATAAAAGTGTATTAGCAGTATAGGCGCCTGAAATCTAATTAACAATTATACAAAATGAATACAAGAAACCAAATCTTCAATAAACTCTTCCCAGGTATCATTATCCTCATAAAGAGAATTAGACTCAAATATTTTAATTTTAAAAGAAAACCAACTATCAATACAATGTCCGAAAACTGCATACAAATTAAAATCAGCGTGTATCAGATGTGCAAATGCATCATTTGCCCAGGGAACGTCTTTTCCGTTATGTAGTTCAAGTTCGGCACGAAACCAATATTCACGACCTTCGAGAATCTCGAAGGCGATTCTTTTATTACGTCCAAACAAAGTCTCGTATTTTTTATCATAAAGACGGAACATACCGTGGTCTGAACCGTGATTGCCCAGAGTATAGTTATAACTATGTTGTCCGTCAGGATATGCATTAATATAACATTGCCAATTTGATGAGCAACGTTTAATCTTACCAGATACAGTCAATTCACGTGTACCAGGATGCATAAAATGACTACAACCTTCCTGCATCAAAGGAACGATTTCATTATCTTTATCGAAAAAGTCAAGTGCAAAGTCAATTCGGGTACACTTGGTACCGACACTATGTAACCAATAGAGCAACGTGCGCAATGAGTCAGAGCCTAAATAACGGATAGCGTCACCAGACAAACTAAATAATATATGCTTATTATTATGATTAGGGTCAGCATACAAACAGCCCTCTTCATCGTTAATAGGGTTAAATGCGAAAGTTAAAGACGGTACCTCAACATGAAGGTATCGTTTTTTAAAGTTAAGCATACTGCGACCGTCATAATCGAAGTTATCGAACTTCAGACGTTCGTCAATCTCTTCTAAATGTCTGCAGAACTCTTTTACATCGTCAATAGGCACAATGCCTCTGAACCAGTCCACACATGGAACTATAGTGTTTTTATCAAACATAATTTGCACCCCTACAAATTTTATTACATCTACAATATAGCACCTTTTTGGTCTGATGTCAAGATAAAGTTAGTAGAAACACCCCGTTATACAGTTCGGGGTGGCTTCTGCAGCTGGGGACCCCCTCACCCCCCAAGGTTAAGCTGCAGCTTAAATTTAGACCCGTCACACGCTGACAAGGAAATGTGTTCCAGCAGGGCGGAAGACATAAGACGATACCTCTGACCGTCTTCTATCAGAAGGCATAAGCAGTGCATGCAAAAATCTTTAGGGTAGGGCAGTTGGAAGATGCTTGTACCGTCTTCTCTGATTATGTAGTATTTTTTCATTTTTATTTGTCCTTTCATAAAAGCAGCCCCCTCGGACCCCTGCGGGTCGAGGGGGCAAAGCCCTTCTATTATTTGAATATAAAGTGATATACCCATACAACTATATTTAAAGCTACTTTAATAGCCCATTTACCTATAAGCCATATCAGAACACCTGATAATATAACTCTACCTACAGGCGAAAGAAAATTGTTTAACAAGCAGCGTGCTTTATAAAAAAAGCCTCCTACAATACTTGTTAACGTTGTTATAGACTCAGTGAAGCTCGCTAAATCTATAAACTCTACGAAAGGCAGCGAAACAATAATTGCTATGATTGCTACCAATCCAGCTATTAACAAGCCCCATTTTATCGCATCACCCATCTGAATTCGCCTTCTTTCGTGTTAAAGCTTCAGATATAGTATCATAAAGCTCCTTGAAGCAGTACACTATCAAAGCAATAGTAGTTAATGCTTGTATAAGCTTCATTATATCTGAAGGTATAAGAGAAATTGCTGCAGCAAAATCAACTTCTTTCTCTTCTGATAACGTTGCTGCAGGTATTCCTGCAAAAGAAGGTGTTTTAATTGCAGGAAAGGTAATGCTACAGGCGGTATCTGTTGTTGACATTGTAGAAACAAAAGTACCAAGCGCATTTATAAAGCCTTCAGACTCATTAGGTATAGCATCTACTGCATCGGTTGCCTGATTGCCTGAGTCAGTAATCTCTTGCTTCTCCTGTTCGGCAAGCTCGTTCTGATTATCAATTATTGCTTGAGTATTCTCTTTATCGGCTTCAATTTCTGCCTGTGTGTTGCTGTTTTGATTATCAATTATATCCTGTGTTGCTTTATCAATAGGCGTAAATACAATATCATACATAATTAATGAGTCTAAAGGATAAGAAGAGGTATTATAAGTAAACCACTGTAAAATATATAATTTTGAAGGAATATACCCTGTATAAGAAAGGACTACAGTATTACCATCAAGACCACTTAAACCAGTTAAACGAGTACTTGTTTGAGCATCATATAAACCTTCATAAGAAGGACGAGAATATACTGTACCATAGGGTAAATCAACATATATTTTAAGAGTACCATAATTTTGGCTTGTTGAAAAAGTAAAATAAGTTACAGTTTCATAAGCGCGCGAAGACAATGAGGTACCAAAAGAATAATCAAAATATATTTTATTCCCAGACTCGCGAATATTATTAGCATAAAAAACAGTAGAGCCATATTGCATATGAGATGAAGTACCTATTATTTCAGCACCGCCGCCGACAGTTAAAGCCGATACAGGAATGCAGAGCAACGCGCTCATGAGCGCGCAGGTGATTAGAATCGCGACCGTTTTCTTATAGCTTTTATGCACGGAAAAAGCGCCCCCTTAAATACTACAGCAAACATTGCAAGACAGCACATTATCATTAAGCAATGACTGATTACACCGTCATAGACTGGTAAATCAAGTGATTTACCGTAGCCAACGTTGCTGTAGACATAGTATTCATTTGATACGGTATACTCGAAGTCAGACTCTGACTCTGATACCGTGTAATAATTTGAGTATGAACTCGTAGAGCTGCGCGAGATTGTGTACTTTGTACACTCTTTCGTATTGCCACTATAAACAAGAGCGGTATACTCATACTGTCCTGTTTGCATTAAAATGTATTGGTCAAGCAGCCGAACTTTATTTGCTATCAGATTTTGTATGTCTGATGAAGGGCTGCTATAACTTTCGGTATATTGTGTTATCATCAGAACCGCCCCTCAAATGCTCGTAATACTATATCTGTAATAATACCGAATACAATTATAATAAAAACGTGGGGGAGGAACTGACCAAAACTCTCTGCAATTATTTGCATTGCATCATCTCCTTAAGGTCAATTATTCTTTCTGCAGGCGGTGCAGCTTCTGAAGCTTCATAAACTGCCTCATCTGTAAGCTGATAATCGTCCCTGCGAACAACTTCGAGTGTGTTGTAAGAGCGCATCGCTGCCACCGAAGGTATATAAATCTTCCTTTTTGGCATTTCTTCGCCTTCGGGCACAACATAGTTACCTTTATCATCATAATATTGTCCGTCAAGCACACGGTAACTGTAAATCAAGCTTAAAAATGGGCGGTAACACTCGTAATTCCACTTAGCCTGCTCACGCAGACCCTTTGCGCAGCGAGTAAACCTTTGAGACGTGCCCAGGATAACACGACGGTTTTTTCTATTCTGAGACCATATCTGCATATGTGATATTGGCATACCTGCAGACTCAAGAGAATTATACAGCTTGTCTATCTCGTCAATAACAAATACGATACCTTTATCACCGTTATTGTATGTCTCAAAATCTTCAGTAGACTTAAACGGTATACACGGTAGCCCGAATATTGATATATTTGACACTATCATAATATCAGGATAATCCTGGTACATCTCGCGCAGCAGATGCATAAGCATAAGTGTTTTACCAGAGCCTTGTCCGCCTGTAAATGCCCAGATGCCGTCATAAGGGAACTGTCGACCACGCTTAAGAGTCATTTCGCCAATGACGTCAGGTATATTTTTTAAGCCGACGTTTGGCTCTAAATAATCATTTGCCATATTTAACCTTCTTTCAAAAAAAGCCCCTCAGAAGAGGGGCAGGGAAATTAATCAATGACACAAAAACAATTAAAGCTTACCTTTGGTAATACCTTTGACTGCTTGACGCTTGATAAAACGGTATGCAAACCAGAAGAGGAATAATACAACACCGATACCAAGAGCTGCACCGATGATAATAATAAGATTTGACACACTGAAATCACTAAACAAACCTGTAATTTGCTGGGTTATACCAGATACGTCGGTAGCAGTTGTATCAGCCAAACGTGCACCTATATTTGCTAAAAAGCCCATATTTTCACCACCTTTATATTGATATATATTCAGTACTGAAAAAACTATTTGTCAGAGGAATTTATAGTCAAAACAGCAACCTCTGCATCGTTGATAAATACATCTTTTTTGACATTGGAACCTAAATCAACACGTAATACAAGATAAGGATTCCCAGCCTTAGACGTTTTCTGTACGACTTCACATTCTAATAGCATTGACTAAACTCCTTTCTATGTTAAATTTATATTAAACCTAACTGTAAGGGGTGATACAGCTAAGTTAACATACTTCAGATAGACAATGATACTTTTGTTTGTGCTTTGGTATGGTTGTCCGTTTTTTTAAACCTTCTTGCAATATAGACCGATACCGTTTAGGGTCAATCATTGATAATTTAGATAGAGCAGAGAACCATACAGAATTATGTTGCAGCTGTGCCCAAAAATATTCGGTGTCCCGATTTACGTACTTTGTATGTACCAATTGTACAAAATGAATATTTTGTATAATTCGGGGTAGCGGTTTTAGTGTCACGAAATAGAGTTCAGGCGTTTTAGGTACTGCTAATCACTTATTTTGTTATGAGAGAGATTCTTCAATATATATTGTACATTTAAATATTATCCTCTTATAATTTGTTTGCAAGTTGTAATCATAAGCTTTATAAATAAATTTAAGTATTGTATTCTTTCAATTACAAAAAATCTCATCGAATAATTTTTTCTCTGACGATACATTGTTAGTCAAAAAAATTTCTATTCGATGAGAAATAGCGTTTTTTAAAATTGTAATCGCCTAGAACTATGTTTTTTCAGCAAACAAGTAATTTTATTAAATTTGATATTATAAAGTTAATAAAAACATTATCGTATACATAACATCCTTTACATTAACAAAATACAACAATTCATTAATAAAAAATCCATCAATCGCCTGTCGCTTCTGATCATATGGCTTGCTGTAAATATATTTGGGTATTCATAATTTACTAATCAGGCGTGCCACCTATTGTTAAAAAAATTAACAATAGGTGGTGTTACCCCAGCATTACATCTAATAGCATCATTACCGCAAACCCGGTTATAATACCCATAGTAGCCGTGTATGGTTGTTCTGCTTTGTTTTGCTGACATTCAGGTATAAGTTCGTGTACAGCCACAATTATCATAGCGCCCGCGGCAAATGATAATGCAAACGGTAAAATTGTTTCGATTGTTGATACAAGTAATGCGCCGATTACACTCGCTATTGGCTCTACAACGGCAGATAATTGCCCATAAAAGAAGGATTTTTTGCGCGAGTACCCTTCCCTCCTAAGCGGCAAAGACACGGCCGCACCTTCGGGAAAGTTTTGCAATCCTATACCAACAGCAATAGAAATTGCGCCCATTAATGCGCTGTTGCTGTAATTTTCTTTAAGTAAACCAAAGGCAACGCCAACCGCTAAACCCTCGGGTATATTATGAAGTGTAATTGATAAAACAAGCATTATAACACGATTTATTCTGTTGTTTAGTGTTACGTTAGCCAAATTTGCGCTTTTAAGAGCGCAAGAAACCGCTTTGTCAGACAACCAGATAAATATTGAACCTAATATAAAACCCGCTGTAACAATTATATATGAAGGTATTATATTTGTTTCTTCTGCGCGCTCGATTGCAGGTTGCAATAGCGACCAAAAGGATGCGGCAATCATTACGCCTGACGAAAAGCCTAACATTAAATTTAAAAGACTTTGTTTGGGTGATTTAAAAAATAATACCACTGCAGCGCCCAATGCAGTAAGACCCCACGTGCCAAGCGTTGATACAAAAGCCCATAATATTACAGTATTCATTTTCCACCCCCTTAAAACAGTATATTGGTTTTGGTTGACGGTGGTGAAAACTATATAAAATTGCAAAAAAGTAAAAAATTTAATTTTTTTAAAAAAAGAGCAAAATTTTCTAATATTTTACTTGACAATACGCATTAATATTGTTATAATATTTAGGCTGTCAAAAAGCAAACGATTCATTAGCTCAGCTGGCAGAGCACATGACTTTTAATCATGGTGTCCGGGGTTCGATTCCCCGATGGATCACCAAAAATCCCTCAAACGTAAGTTTGAGGGATTTTTACTTTTTCGGTATTCACTCTACACTTTTATTTATATCATCAAGGGATTTTGTTGATGTGCCTGTGGCTCTTGATATATAAGCAAGGTTTTACCTTCTTTTTTGTTCTACTCCCTTACATACCCTTTATTCTTCATCCACCTTGCGATATATACAATTGGCGTATCTAAAAGGCTTGTAAAAATAAAAATTACATAACTTGAAAGCATTATCAATATAAGTGTTTTGGTATCATACCAACCAAAAAATGCAACAAAAGTAAATATAACGGTATTTATTACCTGTGATACAAGTGTTGAACCGTTATTTCTTAACCACAAAAAACGCTTGCTATCCCCTGTTTTATTTGATGTAAAATCCCACCATTTATGATAAAGCCAAACATCAAAGCGTTGCGAAACAACATATCCTATAAAACTTGCCACAAGCAGTCGCGGCGTGGTGCTGAAAATAGCTGTAATATGTTCACGCGCCCAGTCGTTTGACGCTGGAATGTAAAGCAACCAATACTGTGTAAACAAAAGCATTATAACAGAGGTAAAAACACCAATCCACACGGCACTTGAAGCACTTTTTTTGCCCTCATTTTCACTTAAAATATCAGTTATCAGATAGGTGGACGCAAACATTACATTACCAAGGGTCTGCTCCATTCCAAAACTTTCTACCAACATTAATACCTCAATATTTGCAAGTATTGTAGTAATAACAGTCATTACATACATACCGATTTTTCCAAACAGACGATATGCAACAAGCACAGCGCCGTAAATCAATATTACAGAACCAATAAGCAATAATTCATTTTGCATTTTCTCTACCTCCCACACCGAAATCGGTATTATTTAACAGTATATCTACCCTTGGATTCTTTTGATATTCAGGCATAACATTATTTATAAAATCATCTACAACCGTTTTATTCGGCTCAATTTTAGTTTTGTTTTTTACAAAAATATTTATGCAAACACGCTCAAAATATTTAAGACCTATTTCGATATCGCGGCGCATACCGTCAGTTGTTTGACCTGTAATGCCAAACAGAAGACAACATTCGTCAAACTGTTCGGCGATTTTGGCGGGATCCTGCTCGTTAATACCCTTGCAAAGCACATTTTCGCGGAATTTATAATCGAAACTTTCCACACCGGTTTTAATTTTTAAAGTAGTACCAACTTTCAAAAACATTTCACGCAGAGCAGGTATTTTATTACGATATAGCCAATGACACTCAAAATGCAGTATAGCAATTTTTTTGTCACTACACAACTCGACTAAATCGTTTAATGTAGCAGTATCAAGTTCAGTAAAACTGCCAGAATTAATTACCTCAAGATGCTTAAATATACCTGTAACATTCGAAAGCACCGATTTATTAAGGAGATGGTTTTCTTTTTTATCGGGCGAACTATCAAGGTGATAGTCGCAAAAAGTGCATCTGCGCCAGCAACAACCTGTGCCACGAAGTAATACAATCTCACGCGGATTTTTATCCTGAATTATACTATATCTAATCATAAAATTAACCCCAGATAACATAAAAAGGTACACCTATACTATGGGTGTACCTTTTAATTAAAGCCCATAGTTTTGTTTAACGACAGGATGGTTTCGAACTGTCTATCAAATTAATTATTTTACAACAATGTTTACAAGGCGTTTGGGAACGTATAATTCCTTAATAACCGTCTTACCTTCAATTTCGGCCGCTACGGTGCTATTTTCTTTTGCAAGAGAAATTGCGCTGGCATTATCAATATCGGCAGGAACGTTAATTCTCGCCTTAATTTTACCATTAACCTGAACTGCAATCTCAACAGTAGCGTCAACACATTTTGCCTCGTCATATTTAGGCCACTCGGTTGCATTTAACATACCGTCAAAACCTGCTATTTCCCAAAGTTCTTCGGTAATGTGCGGTGCAAATGGATTAAGCAATGTGATAAATGTCTTAAATTCTGCACGGTTTATACTGCCGGTCGCTGTAATTGTGTTAAGTAATGACATAAGAGCTGCAATCGCAGTGTTCATTTTAAGGTCTTCAATATCATCAGTTACCTTTTTAATGGTCTTATGAATTTCAGACTCAATTTCAGCGCGATAGTTATCACCATCAACCAAAATATCCTGCAAAGCAAATACTTTGTCAAGGAAACGTTTGCTACCCTTGATTGATGACTGACTCCAAGGAGCAGCCTTTTCAAAGTCACCGATAAACATTTCATACACACGCATAGTATCTGCGCCGTAGTCGCGGATAATTTCATCGGGGTTTACAACGTTGCCACGGGATTTAGACATCTTTTCGCCGTTTTCACCCAAAATCATACCGTGGCTGGTACGTTTTGCATAAGGCTCTTTGTTGGGTACAACACCAATATCGTAAAGGAATAAATGCCAGAAACGGCTGTAAAGCAGATGAAGTGTTGTATGCTCCATACCACCGTTATACCAGTCAACAGGTCCCCAATATTCTAATGCCTCTTTGCTAGCCAATGCATCTTTGTTGTTGGGGTCGCAATAGCGCAAGAAATACCAAGACGAGCCTGCCCACTGTGGCATTGTGTCGGTTTCGCGTTTTGCAGGCGCGCCGCAGTGCGGACATGTAGTATTTACCCAATCGGTCATTTTGGCAAGCGGTGATTCGCCGTTATCGGTAGGTTCATAAGAGTCAACATTTGGAAGTGTTAATGGTAATTCACTTTCCGATAGCGGTACATAACCACATTTTTCGCAGTATACCATAGGTATCGGCTCGCCCCAATATCTTTGACGAGAGAATACCCAGTCACGAAGTTTGTAATTAGTCTTGCGTTCACCAAGACCTCTTTCAGAAAGCCACTCCTGAATCTTAACCTTTGCATCTTCAACCGATAAACCGTTTAAGAAATCAGAATTAACCATAACACCTGTGTTGCAATCGGTAAATGCAGTTTCCTCTACATTGCCACCCGCAACAACTTCGATAATAGGCAAATCAAACTTTTTAGCAAAATCCCAGTCGCGTGTATCGTGCGCGGGTACTGCCATAATAGCGCCTGTACCGTATGAAATAAGTACGTAGTCGGATATAAATATCGGAATTTCGGTATTGTTTACAGGATTAATAGCCTTAATACCACGAAGCATTACACCTGTCTTATCCTTTGCGAGTTCGGTACGCTCAAAGTCAGACTTTTTGGCAGCCTCTTGTTTATATGCAACAACCTCGTCGTAGTTTTCTATCTTATCAGCCCATTCTTCAATTAGGGGGTGTTCTGGTGATAACACGGTGTATGTTGCACCAAAAAGTGTATCTGCACGGGTGGTGAACACTTCAAAATTATCACCGTTTGTGGTACCAAAGTTTACAAGCGTACCGTATGAACGGCCAATCCAGTTGCGCTGTTGAGTTTTTACACGCTCAATAAAATCGACATCATCAAGACCATCGAGAAGTTTTTCGGCATAGTCGGTAATTTTAAGCATCCACTGGCTTTTTTCTTTTTGTATAACCTCGCTACCGCAACGCTCGCAAACGCCGTTTACAACCTCTTCGTTAGCAAGAACGCACTTGCAAGATGTACACCAGTTAACAGCCATCTGCTTTTTATAAGCGAGACCTTTTTTGTAAAGTTGCAAGAAAATCCACTGTGTCCATTTGTAATATTCGGGATCGGTGGTGTTCACTTCTCTATCCCAATCAAACGAAAAGCCCAACGACTTTAACTGACGCTTAAAGTTTGCCACATTCATCTTGGTAACTTCTGCGGGATGAATGTGATTTTTTATTGCAAAGTTTTCGGTAGGAAGACCAAACGCGTCCCACCCCATAGGATAAAGCACGTTATAGCCCTGCAAACGTTTTTTGCGCGCAACAATATCAATCGCGGTATAAGAACGCGGATGACCTACGTGAAGTCCCTGACCCGATGGATACGGAAACTCTACAAGTCCGTAAAACTTTGGTAAGGTGTAGTCGTCTTTAGCCGCAAAGGTCTTGTTGTCGTCCCATATTTGCTGCCATTTCTTTTCGATTTCAGTGTAATTATATTTCATCTTAATCACCCTCTTCTTCATCAAGAATTGTTTCTAAATTTATATCAGTAGCGTCACTCCACATACTGTCAAGGTTATAAAATTCACGCTCTTGCGGTGTAAAAACATGAACAATAACAGATGTGTAATCAAGCACTATCCAACCCGTAGATTTACCTTCGATATGATGAGGTTCTACCGACTGTTCCTTTAGTTTTTCTTCTACCTCATCGGCAAGCGCGCGAACATGTGTAGAGGAAGTCGCAGTTGCTATTACAAAGTAATCCGCAAGAGTTGTAAGGTCATCTATTTTGAGAGCCTTAAGTTGACGCGCTTTTTTGTTGTTAAGTGCATTAGCCGCTATTTTTAAAATATTTTGTGAATCCATCAATTTTCTCCTTTTAAAGCGTTTTGGTTGTAAGCATTAATTGTGTCAAGATGAAGCGGTTTGCCACGCGACACTAAATCATTTATAGTGTATGAAAGCGCATAATCAAGAGCGGCTTCCATTGATATTTCTACCTTTTCACGCATTATATCAATATCATCATAATCTCGGTCACTGGATGTAAAATCAGCAAGATATAAAAGTTTTTCAAGTTGAGTCATACCTGCACGCGCCGTTGTATGATAACGCACCGCGGTAATTATCTCTTTATCTTTAATACCGAGTATATGTTCAATATAAGCGGCGCCCGATATCGCGTGCCACAGTTTTTCGGCATTTTTTTCGATATCGTTTAGCATTATACCAAACTCATCAAAGATATGCAAGTGTTCTTGTACGCTTGCATTTTTTGTTATATCGTGTAGCAACCCTGCAAGATACGCTTTTTCGGTATCTCCGCCGTATTTTTTTGCGAGTCGTACAGCCTCATCTGCTACACAAAGCGAATGATGATAACGCTTTGGTGTGAGCCTGTTTTGTAAAATCTCTTTATATTCTGTATACTTATCAGACATTATAAATTCCTTTTTCAATTATATAGTCATAAACTTTTTGTGGCAAAAGATTTTTATTAATCTTTTTACGAAGTTTTGTTGATGAAATATCAGTAATTTTTTTATCAATTACAATTATATCTGCGCCGTGAAAGGTTAATCTTTCATTGGCTTTATCAAAGTCAGATAAACCAACACGTTTAAAGGCAATAAACGACGCAATCATAATAAGTTCTTGCCAATTATACCACGTGTCAAGAGTTGACAGCATATCACCGCCTATGACAACAAAAAAGTTATCATTAGGATATTTTTGTCTTAACAATTTTACCGTATCAAAGGTATAACTTTTACCATCGCGTTCAAATTCTACAAGACAAAGTTCTGCCTTATTAAAATCGTCACACACAAGACGGCACATATTTTGTCTGTGAATATCATCAGCAATATAGTCACATTCTTTGTGAGGCGGTATTTTATCGGGCATGACAAATACCTTATCGACAAAATCAAGACTGCAAACGCATTTTAGCATTTCATAATGACCTATATGAAACGGGTTAAATGTACCGCCAAAAATCGCAATATTTGCCATTTATTTCACCAGTTTTATTGTTTTGTTATTTTTGCTTTCGCGATAAAGTATAAATCGATAACCAATAACCTGCACCACATCGGCACCCACACGCTCGGCAATTGTATCTGCCGCAACACGTGATGTATCGGGACAGGTTTCAAGTACGCGCATTTTTATAAGTTCGCGTGCTTCTAAAGCCTCGTCAACCTGTTTTATGAGTTGGTCATTTATACCGCCTTTACCCACCTGAAAAATTGCCTCATAGGTATTTGCCATACCGCGAAGTTGTGCTCTTTGTCTGCTATTTAACATTATTTTTCCTCGTAATCTCAAATATATTTTTTTAGTTCTTCTTTAAAAAGTTTTAGTGCGTGACCTCGATGACTTATACTGTCTTTTTGTTCTGCAGTAAGTTCAGCCATAACACCTAATTCACTTATAAAATAAGGGTCATAACCAAATCCACCTGTGCCGTGCGGTTCAAGTCCGATTTTACCCTCGCATTCACCACGTACAGTAAAATATCTGCCATCAGGAAAAACACAGGCGATAGCCGCAACGTAACGGGCTGTGCGTTTTTCTAAAGGCACACCGTCAAGTTCGCATAGCAACTTTTGATTATTAGACTCATCGTCACCGTGTTCACCCGAATAACGCGCAGAATAAATACCTGGCGCGCCGTCTAAATAATCGACACAAAGACCCGAATCATCGGCAACGGATATAAGACCTGTGTTTTTTAGACCGTCACTAGCCTTAATAATTGCGTTTTCTTCAAAAGTTGCGCCATCTTCAACGGGTTCGGGAAAATCTACGGCAAAGTCTTTTTGACTTAAAACCTCAAATCCCATAGGTATTAAAATACGCTCAAGTTCGGTTAGTTTTTTCTGATTTTTTGTAGCAATAAATATCTTCATATTAATCACCCAAATCAAAAATGCCGTCGGCAAAATCTTTTGCGTTAAAGGGTTGCAGGTCGTCAATTCCCTCGCCTACACCCACAAATTTAACGGGAATGTTTAACTCATTATGGATTGCGATAACAATGCCGCCCTTTGCTGTGCCGTCAAGTTTTGTAAGCACGATACCGGTAATATCGGCAACATTTTTAAACTCACGCGCCTGATTTACAGCATTTTGACCCGTTGCGGCATCAAGCACCAACAAGGTTTCTATAGATGAATCTGGTAATTCACGTTTAATAATACGGTATATTTTTGCAAGTTCGTCCATAAGGTTTTTCTTGTTGTGGAGTCTGCCTGCAGTATCACAAATAATAACGTCTGCGCCCTTCGATTTTGCAGATGCAATAGTATCAAACACAACAGATGCAGGGTCGCTACCCTCAACACTTTTAACCATTGCAACATCAGCGCGCTCTGCCCAAATGCCTAACTGGTCAATAGCAGCCGCGCGGAAAGTGTCTGCCGCGCCCAAAACAACCTTTTTGCCGCTTTTTTTTAGCATTAAAGACATTTTACCGATAGTTGTGGTCTTGCCAACGCCGTTGACACCTATAACCAAAATTACAGACGGTTTTGTGTCAAGTTTTAAAGCGGTATCGCACCCTAACATTTCGATTATTATGCCGTGCATTATGCCCTTAATCAGATTAGGATCGGTAATGCCGTCATGCTTTACGCGAGCGCGCAATTCTTCGCATATTTTAACAGATGTTTCAACACCGACATCCGACATAACAAGAAGTTCTTCAAGTTCTTCAAACAAATCTTCATCAATTTTAGTAAAACTGTTTATAATGTTTGAAATGCCGTCAGAAATACTTGCTTTGGTCTTTTGAAGACCTGCTTTTATCTTACTAAAAAGTCCCATTAAAATTATGCTCCTTGATTTTCAAGTAATTTCTTTTCAAGTTCTGCAACATTGAGTTCAAGCAACTTTGTAACACCCTTTTCCTGCATTGTTACACCGTAAAGCATATCGGCAGATTCCATAGTACCGCGTCGGTGTGTAACACAGATAAACTGTGTATTAAAATCAGAATGTTTCATATAATCTGCAAAACGGTCAACGTTAATGTCATCAAGCGCTGTATCAACTTCATCAAGGAAGCAGAACGGCGGCGCATTAACCTTCATAATTGCAAAGTAAATTGAAAGAGCCACAAGTGCCTTTTCACCACCCGAAAGACCGTTAAGACTGGGTACGTTTTTACCGGGTAATCGAGCCTCAATATCAATACCGCTTTCAAGAACATTATCTGGGTCGGTAAGTTTAAGTTCTGCGCTACCGCCGCCAAATAGTTCACGGAATGTTTTTGTAAAGTTTTCGTTTATTTTGTTAAAGCCTACAACAAACATTTCCTGCATTTGAGCGGTTAATTGATTAATTAACTTACGCAGTTCGGCGCGTGCTTTTTCAACATCTTCTACCTGCGCATTCATAAAGTCGTAACGTTCTTTTACTTCTTTGTATTCTTCAATAGCAGAAACGTTTACGTTGCCGAGCGAACGAATTTTTGACTTTGTTTCGGCAAGTTTTTTCTTTGCTTCGGCAGGCTTGTCTATTTCTATAGCAACATTTTCTGCCTCGCTCTTGGTAAGTTGATATTCATCATAGAGTTGACGTATAACATCATC
>CAYOVQ010000014.1:0-14719 GCA_964407485.1 uncultured Ruminococcus sp. | reverse complement strand
TATATTCTTGCGGAGGAATATCATATGTCCAGTATCAACTTTAAACACACACCCTACGGTGACCTTGCAATCATCAGTATGCGCGGTTGCGAAGACATCTCTTCACAGGTTGACTTTTACTTAAAACAGTGGCGCAATATTGAAGACGACCAGTCATTTGTAATTGACGCTAACTGCCCTCGTTTTGGCACAGGTGAAGCAAAGGCTGTACTTCATCACAGCGCTCGCGGTCTTGACGCGTTTATTATCTGCGACTGCTTTAACTACAACGTTACATACAAAATGTATGGACAAACCGTTCCTATGAGCCCTGACGATCACTTTCAGGATTTAAAACGCATTATTGCGGCATTTGGCGGTAAAGCACGCCGTATCACCGTTATTATGCCTATGCTTTATGAAGGCAGACAGCACCGCCGCACCACACGTGAATCTATGGACTGCGCAATGGCGCTTCAGGAACTTGTGGCAATGGGCGTTAAAAACATCATCACCTTTGATGCGCACGACCCCCGTGTTAACAATGCAATTCCGCTTGACGGTTTTGATAATGTACAAGCCGCTTACCAGATGATTAAGGCATTGCTTAAGAGCGTACCCGATATCAAACTTGACCGTGACCATACAATGATTGTTTCCCCCGATGAAGGCGGTATGGGCAGATGCATCTATTATTCCTCTGTTTTGGGTCTTGAACTTGGTATGTTCTACAAACGCCGCAACTACTCGATAGTTGTAAACGGCAAAAATCCCATTGAAGCACATGAGTTCTTGGGCAACGACATCACAGGCAAAGACCTTATCCTTGTTGACGATATGATATCCAGCGGTGAATCAATGCTTGACATTGCCGCTAAACTTAAAGAAAAAGGCGCAGGCAGAATTTTTGTATTCTCTACATTTGGTCTTTTTGTTGAAGGTCTTGAAAAGTTTGACGAATACTATGAAAACGGTCTTATAGATAAGGTGTTTACCACAAACCTTATCTACCAAACACCCGAACTTCTCTCACGCGAGTGGTACTGCAGCGTTAATATGTCAAAGTATATCGCGCTTATTGTTGATACCCTTAACAATGACAACTCTATAAGCAAGTTACTTGACCCCGCAGATAAGATTAAAGCCGCCGTACAAAGATACGAGGCTGAAAAGAAATAATGCACAATTAAACTAAAACGTAAGACACTGCTTTAAAAATCTAAAGCAGTGTCTTTTTTATTAGCGTATATTTATAAATTTATTGTGTAGGGAACGGGCTTGCTCGTTCAGTTTTGTTTGTGCTATAATTTTACCTTTGAGATTCTTCGTCATTTCGTTACTCAGAATGACAAACGGGTGTAGATACATCTAACGCATATCATTCAGAGCGAAGCGAAGAATCTTAAAAACTAATATCGACACAGAGAACCGACAAACTTATTTTAGCTTTATACGCTTTATATTGCCTACAGTCTTGATAGCATGTTTTCTTTTGTTTTTTACAAATAACAGGCAAAGCCATCTGTACACCCAGCATATAAAGATTGGTAATTTATAACGCGAACAAAAAGTATATGCCGAATAAATATTTGCTTTTGTTGGAAACAGTAAAGATAAAAACTTTTTAATTTTAAAAAAAGCCTTATTATCAGAATCATCATACTCATTTACAATACTAACGTGAAAACTGCCATGTGTTCCCGCCATATAAATTTTATTTTTTATATGTACAAGATTTGTTTTTTCACCTTTTTCTCCAAACCATTCTTCCGATATTGCCGATAAGTCGTCATAATCATTTTTACAGCCCATTGCGCTTAAAAAAGCATAAATCTTTTGCCTGTCAATCATTGTTAATAACATCTTGTTCAAAAGGTATACGTCTAATATTCTTCGTATGCCTGCACCACCACCGCGGTAATGTTTAATGCAGTGTAAAATATTATACAAAAAAATATCACTGATGGATGCTTTGTATGATGTTCCATCACTAGACAACTCTGCCTTTTTAAACGGATTTGTCATTTTGCCGTAAAATTCTGTGTTTGGGTCAAAAAAATCACTGTGCAGTTCTACCGCTATTTTAGGGTTTGTATAAGCAGATATGTCGTAGTCGCCGTATATTTTAGTCGTATAACCTAATTCGTGCATAACTCTTTCGGCTTTTATAAGATTTTGCTTGTCTATTACAAAATCAATATCACTCATATTTCGCCAAAACTCATACGGGTACAGCTTTTTTATAACTGTCCCCTGCAATTCAATATTGCGTATGCCATTTTTTTTAAAAGCCTCAACAATTGTATCTCGTGCCGACAATTGATTTATATTGCGTTGTATAGAAAAAGCATATTGTATTTTCCATTTTTTATAAAGTTCTGTTTCGGGTTTATGTTGTAATCTTTCTACCGAAACAAAGGCAATATTAGCAACCTCGTGTGCTTTACCCGCCTCAAAAACCTTTTCAAATGATATGGTATCAGGCTTTTCTAAAGGCTGTTTGTTATGTATTGCACAACAAATCAAATGTACAAGATATTCGTGTTCGTTTTCAAACATAATGTAATACCACTAATCCTCTTTTGTCACACCTGACTCAATCATTTTTTTGCAAAATTCCGTTACCGATTTAAGAGCCTGTTCATAGTTAACATCATATTTCTGTGTTAATATTTCGGCTGTTTTTTTAGCTGGGTAGCCCTTTTCTATGCAGTGCCATATTTCTGCTGCTGTATCATTAAGTTCAATTATTCCGTGAAAACCGTTACCATTTGCCATTGTGCGCACAAGCACGGTTTTATCGCATATTTTTTGTGAAACAAATCCCTTTTCAATCTTCATTGTTCTACCTCATAATCATAATAAACGTAAGAGTTGCCGCATTTACGGCAACCCTTTGGTTTTTAACCCCAAATATCATCGGGCAGTTCAATACCGCCGCTTGTACGGATAATGTCGGTTTCATCAACAGGTATAACAGTGATTTCAGGTTCATTAAATTTTTGTTTTTCCATTGTTTTATCTCCTTTTAATTTACATAATTGTATGCGGCGTTGCCGTATTTCATCATTGCAATTACAAGGTCGCTAAGTTTGGTATCACTGCCGCCCTGTTTTGCGTATGCGTATGATTCTATACTGTAACGTAGTGTATTACTTACAGCCTCTTCTCCGTTATATACCGTTACATATACCTCTTCACTCATCTGTGAAGCGTTAAGACCGTTAAAGTATACATAGTATCTGTTATTACCAATTGACTTAAATGCACTTGCCTTTATTGTATATGTTTTGTCGGCTGTAACAACCTTTACACTCAAATTTTCAATACTGTCGGTCTCAATTGCAAACCTCATTGTTACCGAATCTTCAAGTGTTAGTCCGCCGCCATACCATTTTACCGTTGGGTTTTCTATTGTTTCATAATCCAACTTTTGTACTGTATTAAGGGTTGGGTATTCTTGTGTTCCCCATGTCTTTTGCACATCGGTAAGGGCTGCGTTTGCAAGATTTTCGGTATTGTAGTTTGTATAAACTTGCGACTGTGCGCCATAGTTAAGCAAATCTACAAGCAGAGTTCTAAACTCGGCATACACATCATCGGTACACTTAGCCAGCATATTGTAGCAATAGGTTGATACGCTGTACTCCTTTGTTTCGCTTGCATATTCTACGCCGTTATATGTAGCATAGAGCGTCGCCGAGATTGTATCGTTTATTTGGTTAGGTGCTATGTGGTTAAACGCAAATACATATTTATCATCTATTATCTTATAATTTTGCTTTACAATTTCTTCTTCGCCAAATTTAAATATTATATAAAGATTTTCATATCCGAATTCCTCAAATAATGATTTATCCACCTTATAATTTATTGACAAATCATCTTGCAAAGTAATGGATGCACCAGAAAACTTAAAGTTTTCAGAAAAGTTCGAATTGCTTTCATCAACAATAGAATAATAACTGAAGTGATCTGTTTCAAAAACTATATAGTTGCCTGAAATATAAGCGTTCATATCGGTTAAAGAACCATCTTCGTTATTTCTGTAAACTTTTAGCATACCTATGTTAAAATTGTCCGGAATAGGTATTTTAACAGTAACTGTAGATTCGGGTTGTGTTTCTACGCCGTTTTTATACATTGTAATATTATATGTTTGATATTTATGACTGTAAAATATATTCTTTTTTTCAAATGTTGTATCACGTATTCCAGCATTATCGCTATCCATTACGGTATATGCATGTATAATAGCCTCAGAATAATCATTTGCCGAATCAATTTCTATGCCGTTTGAGTAATAATCTTCTGGATTAACAGGTGCATAAATATTAATTGCAAGTGGAATATTAAAACTTTCTAAAAATTTATCTAAAAAAGTAGCAATATTGCATCCTTCACTAAAAGAATACATAATATCAATTATTTGACCTGTGGGCAGTACAATTTTCACAATAGATTCCGTTGCAGATAAAGCGTTATCAATCGTTTTTTCTATAGCCGCATTTATATCAAAATTCATTTTTTTTGCTAAGCTATCATTTAGTTGATTTAATTTAGAAAATGTAAAAATATCTATTTTGTCATACTGACTAAATTCTTTCCACGCAGATTCTTTTAAAAGATCTAATGTCTGGTTTTCGGATAAATCCTCAATTAAATCCTTTATTACTATATTTTTGTCAACAAAAATATCACTATCTACTTTCATAGTTGCAAAGTCATATGTCAGCATAGCACTCTCAAACAATAACCCTATAATATTTGCAGCACAAACTATCTCAGAATAATTTGAATTGTTTGAAATAGAAATATGTCCGCCAACAGGAACGTTTACAGAAACCTCTGTTTTCTTGCTTATACTTTCGCCAGAATAATATCTATCGTTTTGTATCAAATAATACAAGTCACCTAAGTTATAATACAATGATTTGCAAGAAGATACAAAACTTGAATCGTGAGTATTCAACTTATCCAATATTTCATAACTATAAATTTCTCCATTCTTATCATAAGCTGTCACAGCACCATATAAATTATGGGTATTATAAACATCCATCGTTACGGTGTAGTAGTCGGTTGTATCCAAATCATCTTTATGCTCTATATAAGCAAAATTATCTACAACCAAACCGTTAAAATTATAAAAATTCGTCGTTTTTCCAAGTTCAATACTCATCTCGGGAATATTATAAAAATTATATCCAAATTCTCTTGATGATACATACAATTCTAATGCCGAGGATTCTCCGGTTAATGGATGTGTTACCGTAATAATTGAACTTCCTTCTTGCAGCGCAGTAATTTTGAGAGATTGACCGTGTTCGTTGTCCCACCTTGTGCTTTCTGCTTTAATTACCGATGAATCGCTAATTGTATAAATATATTCTTTAGTAGACGTATCTATGAGACCATTTAAATAATATCCTATATGCAAATTTACAGTATCGCCTTTATTTAAATAATTGCTGGGATAATTCATATAAAAATTAAATCCATCATTTACTTCTTGAATTGCGTAATCCGATTTACCTAAAAAAACCCTTAAAACAGGATAACCATTATTATAATTATCGTTTAGATACCATATATTTTGAAAATCCCAGCCAACATAACTATCAACATTTGACATCTGTTGAGAAGTGAGAATTTCTCCCGCATGATAAATAGTCTGTCGACTTCCAGAAAACGAACCAGATAATGAATAACAATTATATTTACCATGCCACAGTCCCAAAATACCACCAGCATATCCACTTGGGCCCCTACCAAAAACACTTCCGGCATTATAACAGTTTTTGACCACAGTTGGCGTAATAGGATCTGTCGAAATATCACCTATTATACCGCCAGCACTTGGCACAGAACCAGGAGAACTGCAATATATATATCCAATATTATAGCAATTTTTTATTGTTCCTCCACCTTCATGCAATCCAGTAATACCACCTGCCATGTGTGAAACATTTGTTAAAGAACCGGAAGCAGTAAATTTTACATAAGCACCATTATAACAATTTTCAAAATTAGTGCATGTGGCTCTAGCAGATATACCCCCTATGTAATACTCTACACTTCTGTTTCCTACAACACATAAATATGATTCTTTTAACCCTAAATTTTTAACGTTTGCATACCACAAATGTCCGAAAAGTCCTGAATATCCAGTAGTTGACTCTGTTTTATCAATATAAACACCACTTACAGTATAACCACAGCCATCGAAAACACCCGAAAAATAGCGCCAATATGTGTTTCCTATAGGAATCCATGTGTTTTTAGGTGGAACACTAGACCAATTTTCATAGTCATCAACGTTATTTAGCACTATATTTCTAGTCAAACAAAAGCGAACACCTGAATATGTTGTACCACTATTAACTTTATTAGCTAGTCCCGCCAATTCTTCTGCGGATGAAATCAAATATGGACTTGAGGCAGTTCCTTCCCCTTCCCACTCTATATCTATTTCGCCGTTCCAAACATCAGATTCATAAGAATCTTTTTGATTTATAGCCTCCGTCTTAAACTCAAACGCACCAAGCGGTACTGCGGCTACAATTATTACAAGCGCCAAGACCAACGATAATACTTTTTTAAAAATCTTCATACAATTCTCCCCTTATTGTTAATTTTTTATAACAAATATATATTGTCATTATATAACACCTTTGAGTTGTTTGTCAACGACAACTTACAGGGGTTTTAATAAACAACCGTTTGTTGTTAAAATTATTATAGGGTGATAATAATGGTAAAAAATCTTAAAGCAATAAGACACGCGCGCGGTATTAGTCAGCAAACACTTGCTAACGCAATGGGAATAACTCAGCAGTCAATAAACAAATATGAAAATCATAAAATCGAACCCGATATCAACACGCTTATTGCCTTGGCTGATTATTTTGACGTAACGGTCGATTATCTTATAGGCAGAACCGACGAGAACAATCAGCCGTTGCGCGACAGCAACAGTCTTTTGAGTAAATACAGCCGACTGAATAAAAGTGAAAAAATTTGCATTGATACCTTAATTGACACCTATATAAACCTAAAAAAATGAGCCTTTCGTGATTGGCTCATTTTTTTAACTAAATTGTCGCTTACACGACATTTAAATTATGCTATGCGTAAGACTAAATTAAATTCGCTTATTGCGCACCGTAGGTGCATTTAGCTCTGTTAAGAATTTAGCTGACCGCAAGGTCAATTTAGCTCGCCGCAAGGCGAATTTAGCTTTTTAATATATATAACTTTTTCGGCAAAACTAATTCTTGGTGATTATATGAACATAAGAACAGACCTTATTGCCGAAATTAAAGAACAGGCTGACAGTAATATAGCAGGAGTTGAAGAAACTCAAGAAACGGTAGGTGAAGTAAAAATTTCTACCGTAAAGGTTGTTGATGAGCATGCCGCTAAAGTCCTGCAAAAACCCATAGGCGAATATTGCACGGTGTCTTTTCCCCGACTTGATTTTGTATGCGATACCGCCAATATAATAAATGCCACCGTCAAAGCGTTTAAAACCGTTGCCCACGGTGACATCAAAAACGCGCTTGTGGTAGGTCTTGGCAATACAGATATCACACCCGATGCCCTCGGTCCATTTGTAGCGGACAGGGTTCTTGCAACGCGGCATTTAGGTGACGATTTAAAACACGATTTGGGACTTGATGACCTGAAAAGCGTTTGTTGTCTTGCGCCCAATGTGCTGGGCAAAACAGGTATTGAAAGTTATGACCTAATTCAAGCCGCCGCTAAAAAAATTAAACCCGATATAATAATAGCCGTCGATGCTTTGGCCGCGCGTAGTCCCGACAGGCTGTGCCGTACAATACAGTTGTGTAACAGCGGAATAACCTCTGGGTCGGGCGTAAATAATTCACGCAAGGAGTTGAGTCAAGGCACCATAGGTATACCTGTAATCGCCATTGGTGTACCGACAGTGATTGACGCTAACAGTTTTTTTGAAACTGTAGAAAATATGATGGTAACACCAAAAGAAATTGACCTGCTTGTAGAAAAATCGGCGGATATTCTCGCGCGCGCAATTAATATTTTTTTGCAGCCGTCACTTGATATTGACATAATAGAAAGTCTGACATAAAAAATAAACCACCGACATAAAATTACTTATGGACGGTGATAACGGTATGGACAATACCTCTGCTATAATAAGATTTTGCGCGGCGGCAGTAAGTGTTGCGCTTTTTTTAACATATACAAGTATTAAAGGACTCTCTACCGCAAGCGATAATATAATTGTCACAGAGGCTTTAATGCCTTCAGATTTAACAGCGACAGCATCTGAGCGAAACGATCCGCAAGACACGCAATCGCAGGCAGAAGAAATCACACAAAGTGAAAATTCATCAACTATCGATAACACCGCTTCGGTTGCTGTTTCTGCTACGGGTACTGTACAGGGCAAGGTGATAGAAAAATTTATTTCACCATATACCGCCAATACCTCTTACAATAATGTTTATATGAAAAACAATACCGACCTTGATATAAATTTAAAGGACTTTGTAAACGGCAAACTGGGTTTTAGCATAGAAAAAAACGGTGATCCGCAAGTGCTGATACTTCACACCCACGCTACCGAGAGTTATTTGCGGCACAGTGAAAATTATTATACCGATACTGACCTCTCACGCACTACCGATAATGAATACAATATGGTGGCTCTGGGTAAAATAATATCCGACAAACTTAATGAAGCAGGTATTGTCACGCTGCACGACGCCACCCAGCACGATTATCCGTCTTACAGTGAAAGTTACGCTCGCGCCGCCGATACAATATGCAGTTATACAGAAAAATACCCAAGCATTAAAATTGTAATCGACCTTCATCGTGATGCCATCGCCGCAAACGATACCGACAAGGTTAAACTGACCACCGAAGTGGACGGCAAGCGCGCGGCGCAGATAATGTTGGTTATGGGCTCGCAGAGCGGCAGTGTGACGAATTTCCCCAATTGGCGCGAAAATCTTAAACTCGCTACCAAGTTACAGCAGACTGTAGAGGTTATGTACCCGTCTCTTGCGCGTTCGATACACTTTATGTCAAAAAATTATAATGAGAGTCTGACAACGGGTTCTATGCTTATAGAAATAGGCACCGACGGTAATACTCTTGACGAAGCCAAATACTCTGCCGAATTGTTGTCAAACGCATTAATAAGTTTATTAAATACGTTGTAAGGAAATAAAAAATGAAAAGACAAACAAAAACATATCTGCGAAGTTTTTATATCAGTCTGGTAGTTATAATGTGTTTATCTTTTGGCTGGATAGGTATTTCCTCCGCTTACGAAAATACGGTGCAGATAGCCTACGGTGAATACAAAAAGGCGATAGAAATTTCTGATAACTGTATCAGAATATTGGATTTTGTAATTCTTAAAGAGTAAAAAAAGATGTTCAACCTAGGTTGAACATCTTTTTTTACTCCCACGAAAGCGGTTCCTCTTCGTCATTATCCTCTTCAGGTACTTCGAGACCTAAATTGCGACGCTTTTCAATGTCGGCATCGGGATGCTCTTTGTAATAAGGATCAATAATATGCTTTTTGATACTTCCAAATGTGAAGAACTGTATGAGCAAAAACTGAAACGCCGGCAGTGTTGCAATCATTATAATAAACTCAATTATCCATACGCGTATATCGTTGGTCCACAAAGCGATAACAATATACAGCGCATATACAAGCAGTAAAAGTATTCCGCAAAGCAGGTTTTTCCAAAGATTTATAAATACAAACTTAAAACTGTTTACGTATAACGCTTTAGTTTTAAAATCAAAGGTTATCATAAGTGTGTAAATATAAAAGTTCATCATAGCAAAAATTGCCAAAAGTGAAAGGCTAAATACAAGACCTAAAAGTGACAATGTTTGCTGTGTCTGCAGATATGATTCATTATAAAACCAGATAACAAATGCCAGCAACACTGTAATAATTGTGTTAATTATACCCACCGACAATGCCTGTTTCCAGTTTTTCTTTATTGTTTCAAAAAAATCGCTAAGACCAAATGAGTGTTTATCTCGCGCGATATTTCGTGTAACGTTGGTAATACCCGCGGTTGCCATACCGTGCGTAATTATGGGTAAAGACAATATTGAAAAAACAAGATTTATAGAGAAAAAACTCCAGAAATTGCGAAAGAAGGTTTCAAAAAAGACAAAAAACGCTTTCTTTTTTGGTCCGTCTTTTCTTATACCAGGTCCCTCTTTTGTAAAGTCTAAAAAGCCAAAAAATCCCGACATATTAATTATACTTCCTTTTTATACATTATCTTTTCTGTAAGATTAATTTCTTTAAAGCCTAAAACGTATGCCACCGCAGAAATTGCAGGCACTATAAATTGCAACAACGCAAGTAATGCGTATTGTACGGCATTAAGTTCTGCAACCGTCTGAACACCGCCTGTAATCCATATTATAAACGAATAAAAATGTCCGTTTAAAAATGCGTACCACACTGTGCGAAAAGCAGGCGCTAAACCCGCCGCCATAACTGCCATAAGTAACATAAGCGCAAAAAACGGAATATTACCTATAAGACCAATTTTAAGTCCCTTTAACATATCATTTTTAACGTGACCTATTTTCACAAGGTTTACATCCTTAAAGCCTTGTTTATAAGACGTGTTGCTTGCAAAAGCAAAGACCATTACAAAATTGAAAACTTGAGTTAATACTAAAAATACAGTCTTACCCACACCCTCAAGGGTTGTACGTTGTTTAACTTTTGATATGTAGTATCCCTGCTCGTCATATTCATTATATTGGGTATCTTTGCCGTCATCCTTACCGTCGCCGTCATTATCGGTGTATAAATATTGATATTCCGTAACAAGTTCTTCACAGGTTTCATCGGTATAAACGTAAGCCGTATAGCCTATTTCTCTGGTAAAAACAGCCGAACATATAACATTCATAGATATGCACAAAAATATACCTAATATCGCCGCCATTATTAAACTGCCCGCAAGTTTTACACCGTTTTTAAAAACATTCATTTTTTATTTCCTCTCAAACGAAAGAATATATAGTAATATATTACCTCAAAAAAAACAAAAAAGCAAGAAGCATTACTTTGCTTCTTGCTTTTTTTACAATATATTCACAATAATATTATCAACACAGCGGTCGCTATCGCAAGCACCGTTATACCTGCGGCAATAAATACTCTGCGGCGCACAAATCTCTTTTGCCGCAGTGTTTTATATCCCCTGCCTGCCCTTTCATCAAACTGAAATGTAAAATTCTGCATCGCGCGTTTTAAATGTTTGGCGTTTAAATTTGAACAAGATGGGCTTACGTAAAAAACTATTCTATCAAATACTTTACTACCCGTGTTGTTAACCTCAATAACCGTTTTGTTTACACCTTTAACCATATAAATTTCTCCTGCAATTTAGTCTTGAAATTATTTTTGGCAAAGAAAGGTTGTTATATTCAGGTTAACATAAAAATGTGGATAACTCGGTGGAAAAGTTGAAAACTACCCGTGTTTCAGGCGAAAAACTTATCCACATAGGTTGCAAAAAACAATTATTTTGCCACATTATGTAAATTAAATTTTGCCCGAAAGATAACTAACCGCTCGCTCAACAGCATCTGCCGAATTGCCCCAATCGCCTTTACCTGCGCTTCGGTAATCATACATAGAACAATACTTGTTAAGGTCATCGCCCAGACTTTTAACATAGTCGGCGGTGATGCGGGTAAGATTTTCTTTAAACTCACCTGCGTATTTAGGCATTTTCTTTTTATCGGCGCCTTTTACGAGCATTTCAAAATGGTGCAGACAAAACTGCGGTTGAGCGTCAAAAAGTTTTCTGAAATCGCTCTCTTTTTCATAACAACGGTAAATGGTGTCAATCATATGCTGCATACCCCAGTTTACCTTTTCACAGATAAAACAGCTGTCTATCACTTCTTTTACATTAATGGCCTTTTTATCGGCGCTGTTAAACATCTTTTTTTCAAATATTTGCTCGCTTATTTCCTTGATGTGTGTTTCCAGCATAAGTGCTAACTGCAATCTGCCGCGACTCGCCATCATTTTATCAAAATGCTCGCTGCAAAATCCCGCTTTGTTGGTTTCTATTCTCACGTCGGGCTCCATCATAGCATCTCCCAAAATATATGTTATAAGATGCCCTTCAACCGTTTGCTTCATACGGCAAAGCGGACAACCGTCGCTTACCTCAAACACCTCAGAGACCGGTATGGTACAAATATCATCACGCACAAAATCACAACCTTTTTTCTTTATTTTACTTCTTTACATTATATCACAAAATATATATAATTGTAAATAGAGGTGCAGTATGAACGACATAATTTTTGAAAAAGATAAAATTTACATAAAAAATGCAAGCTGCTTTGACCTTACACAAACCCTTGATTGCGGTCAAGCTTTTCGATGGTCGCAAAACAGCGACGGCGTATGGTGCGGAATTGCTTTTGGCAAGTACATCGAACTAACGTATGAAAATAAAGATATTGTTATCCTTCACACAAGCAAAGACGATTTTAATAACATTTGGCGCAATTACCTTGACATAGACCGCGACTATGGTCAAATAATTAGAGAAGTATCTATCGACCCCACCGTTAAAACAGCCGCCGAGTATTGTAGCGGAATTCGTCTTTTAAACCAAGAACCTTGGGAGGCTTTATGTTCTTTTATTATTTCGCAAAACAACAATATACCAAGAATTAAAGGCATTATAGAGCGTTTGTGTGAAAACTTCGGCAAAAAAATCGACGGTGGATACGCTTTCCCTACTGCCGAAACTATTTCGAAATTAACATTAGATGATTTGGCCGTTATACGCTCGGGTTTTCGAGCAAAGTACATTTTAGATGCGGCGCAAAAAGTAGCGTCAGGCCAAATTAACCTTTATGAACTTAAAAATATCGATTATGATACCGCGCGTGCAAAAATAATGGCCATAAAAGGTGTGGGACCAAAGGTTGCTGATTGCGTGCTTCTTTATGGTCTTGAACACAAAAACGCCTTTCCTCGCGATGTATGGATAAACCGCGCACTCGACCAGATGTTTAATGGTCAAATACCAGACTGCGTTAAAGATTACGGCGGAATAGTACAACAATACATTTTTCATTATATCAGAAACAATCAATAGCAATTATAAAAGGTAGATACTTAAAATGTATCTACCTTTTAATTTAGTATATTAATTTTTTGTTTATTTAAGCATTATATTTTTAAAGCTGTCAATTTGTTCTTGTGTTACGCCGCGGTCCAGCAAAAAGTTTTGTATTGCAGTTGAAAGTTTACCGTCGGTACAATATTTACTTTCCATAAACTTTTGGTGCAAAACGCCCCACGTAGCATCAACGTCAGAATTTGAAACATTTTCATGTATTAAATCATTTTCTGCAAAGGTTCCGCCCGTTCCGTTACCACGCCAACGGTCAGCGCCGGCAAACGACGTAAGTTCGTAATCGCGGGTTAAATCTTCGTAAGATACACCAAGTAAGCCGTTTAATATAAATGAATCGAGTCCCGTACGGTCGGTACCGCCGCCACAATGTAAATAAATAGGATAATTTTGCTCATCTGAAAGCAATTTAAACATTTGTTGATACTTTGCCGTTACTACGTCTTTATATACTTCATTTAAAACCGCCTCATAAGAATATGGAGTATCTAAAAAGTAGTAGTTGAGTTTGGTTTCTGGTACTGCGTTGTGAGTATCCCAATCAGATGTTGAACGCACATCAATATCGGTTTTAATCCCCAAAGCTTTTAGAGTATCAAGACCGGTGCTTGTAATTTTATCAAGCATAGCACCACGATAAATTTTTTCATAGCTAATGGTTTTGCCGTCTGAAGTTTTCCAGCCACCTAGGTCACGCACGTTACTTACGCCGTCAATCTTTACCCAACGGACAGGTGCATCTTTTATTTTAATTTTTCCTCCGCCTAAAGGCTCGTCGGAATAAACGCCAATAACCTTCCAGTAATATGTTTTACCAGGGACAAAAATACCTGTTTTTCCAAAGGTAGATGAATTTGTTTTAACTGTATAAGAATTAGAAAAATCAGCACTTTCTGATATGTAAATTAAATATTCATAACTACCGTCTGGTTGCCACTCGAGTGATACATTTTGGTAATCTAAAATAGAATCCTTATACTCGTTTAACCAATAAAACTGCTTACTTGGAGTTGTTGCATTTAAATAGGCACGTATAATATCATCACAAATATCTACTTCTACTACTGTATTATAATCAATAACAACATGTTCTTTTTCAGATGGGGTTGATGTATTGTCACTTGGTGCCGATGAATTTAAATCATCTTTAGTTGATGTAGTGTCGTTACTGCTACTTGTAATATCTGTTATATTATCCTCTACTACAACTTCCTCATAAATTACTATATCCGAGCTTGTGTTGGTATTCTCATTACAACCGCACACCGTCAGTAACATAGCAACTGCAATAATTGCTGCAAATGTTTTTTTCATAAAAATCACCTGTAATTTTAAAATAAGCACCCGTGTAGGTGCTTATTTTAATAATATTTTACTTTGCGTAGTCAGTTGCGCGACTTTCGCGAATAATATTAACCTTGACCTGACCGGGATATTCAAGCTCATTTTCAATTTTTTGAGCAATATCGTGGGCCATAATAACCATCTGGTCATCATTTACAGCCTCAGGTTTAACAAGAATACGTA